>JBDHRZ010000167.1:0-6403 GCA_039807845.1 Rhodoferax sp. | reverse complement strand
CGTGCTGGTCTACCCGGACCGGGTCGAGCAGAATCTCGCGCGCATGGTCGCGATGGCCGGTGGTGCGCAGCGACTGCGACCGCACGTCAAGACGCACAAGCTGCCGCAGATCATCGCGCTCAAGCGCAAGGCAGGCATCAGCAGATTCAAGGTCTCGACCATCGCCGAAGCGGAGATGACTGCTGCCGCGGGCGGCGAGGACATCCTGCTGGCCTATCAACCGGTGGGGCCGAACGTGGCGCGCCTGCTCACCCTGATGCGCCGCTTCCCCGCCACCCGTTTCTCGACGCTGGTCGACGACGCGGACAACCTCGCAGCCATCAGCGCCAGCGCCGCCGCGGAGCAGGTGAGGATCACGCTGTGCCTGGACCTGAACGTGGGGATGAACCGCACCGGGATCATTCCAGACGCCGCCGCCGCAGACCTGTACCGCGCGATGTGCCGGGCACCCGGCATTGCCGTCGGTGGCCTGCACGCCTACGACGGCCACCTGCGTCATCCGGACGGTGCGGAACTCGCCAGACTGGTCGACGCGGCGTTCGCACCGGTCTGGCAACTGCGTGCGCAGATGCTGGGCGAGGGACTGCCCGTGCCGCGCACCATCGCCAGCGGGACGCCGACCTTCGCCGTGCTGGCCCGCCATGCCGACACCGAGGTCGGCGCGGGCACCACCGTGCTGTGGGACTTCGGCCAGGCCGAAGTCTGCCCGGAGCACCACTTCCTCAACGCCGCGATGCTGATGACACGGGTGATCAGCAAGCCCACCGCAGACCGCCTCTGCCTGGATCTCGGCCACAAGGCGGTGGCGGCCGAAATGCCGCAGCCGCGCGTGCGCCTGATGGGTCTGGAAGATGCCAGCCTGGTGATGCAGAGCGAGGAGCACCTGGTGGTGCAGACGCCGCGTGCGGACAGCTACCGGGTCGGCGACGTGCTCTACGGCATCCCGCGCCACATCTGCCCGACCATGGCGCTGCACAGCGACGTGTGGGCGGTGCACGCCGGCGTCGCCGATGAAAGCTGGCCGGTGGTGGCGCGCACGCGCAGGATCACGATCTGAGGCATGCTGTTCCGGACGCCCCTGCTGCGTGAATGCTGGCCGCTTCGGCGCGTGAGCGGCTCACGCGCCGGGACGCGCACGGGCGCTACTTCTTCGTCCAGCCGAGCCGGTCCGCCATCGTCTTCTCGCGCGTGGCGACGGCCTTCATCGCGGCGGTGAAGTCGGCACTGTTCTTGTACCAGCCGATCAGTTCGAACTTGTCGAGCAAGGCCTGGTGCGCAGGCTCGTCCATCGCCTTCTTGAAGCCGTCCTGCAGCCGCTGCACGATCTTCGGATCCATGTGCTTCGGACCGGCGATGCCGACCTCCGACAGCATTGATACCGGATAACCCAGGTCGCGTGCAGTCGGGACGTCGGGGAAGCCCTTCAGGCGCTGCTCACCGAACGTGGCCAGCATGCGCGCCTTGCCGGCGCGCACGTGCGAGGCCATGAAGATCGTGTCCACCAGCATGTCGACGTGGCCGCCGAGCAGCGCCGCGCTGCCCTCGCCCGCGCCCTTGAACGGGACGTGCAGCAACTTGCCGCCGCCGTTGGCCTGGGTCAGCATGTCGACGATCATCAGGCCCGCGGAAATGGTGCCCACCGTCCCGAAACTCACCGACTCTGGCTTGGCCTTGGCGGCATCGAGCACCTCCTTGAGCGTCTTGAAGCGCGATTCGGCCGCCACCACGGCTCCGAACGTGGTGGCATAGGTGCCGACGATCCAGGTGATGTCACGGAACGGGTCATAGTCGACCTGCTCCAGGGTCGGGATGCGCACCCAGGGCACGTAGGTCTGGGCAATCGTATAGCCGTCGCCGCTGTCCATCCGGGCCAGCGCGCGTGCACCCAGGGTGGCGCCGGCGCCGGGCTTGTTCTCGATGACGAAGCTCTGGTTGTTGAAATACTTGGAGGCCAGTTCGGTCAGGCCGCGCATGTACTGGTCGCTCAGGCTGCCCGCCGAGGTGCCGACGATGACCGTGATCGGCTTGCGCGGGAATTCCTCCGACTGGGCGAACGCCGGCATGGCGCGCAGCATGGGGGAAGCCACCGCGGTGGTGATGATGCCGCGACGCAGCATGTCGGTCTTGGGTTGCATGGTTTGCTCCTGGTAGTGGTAGTCGTGCATGGGGTTGAAGCATGCGCTCAGACGATGCCCGCCTCGCGCAGGCGCTCGCATTCCTGCACCGACAGGCCGAGCACCGACGAAAGCACCTCGTCCGTGTGCTGACCGAGCAGCGGCGGCGCGCTGTGGCGATCGAGCGGCGTCTCGCGGTAGCGGATCGGGTTGACGTTGAGTTTCACCGTACCGGCCAGCGGGTGCGGCACTTCGACGGCGAGTCCGCGGTGCCGCGACTGCGGGTCGTCGAACACCTGCTGCAGGTCGTTGATCGGCCCGGCCGCCACCCCCGCCGCCTCCAGCGTCCGGAGCAGTTCGTCCTGCTTCCAGGGCGCGATCAGCGCGACGAATATTTCGGTGAGTGCGCGCCGGTTGCGCACCCGGTCCACGTTGGTCAGGAAGCGCGGATCGTCGGCCAGGTCCGGCCGGCCGAGCGCGGCGCAGAAGCGCCGGTACTGCTCGTCATTGCCCGCGATCATGACGATGGCTCCGTCGGAGCAGCGGAACATGCGCGAGGGCATGCCGCCATTGCCCTCGGTGCCGCGACGTACCGGCGGCACGCCGGAGATCAGGTAATCGGCGGTGTAGTGCGACAGGGCAGCAACGATCGAATCGAACAGCGCCACGTCGATGTACTGCCCGTTGCCGCCGGCCGCGTCGCGGTGGTACAGGGCGCCCAGGATGGCGTTGGAGACATACAGCCCGGTGATCACGTCGACGATGCTCGGGCCGACCTTCATCGGCCCGCCGCCGGGCGCGTCGTCCGGCTCCCCCGTGACGCTCATCAGCCCGCCCATGGCCTGGAACACGGTGTCATAGCCGAGCCGGTGGCTGTACGGGCCCGACTGACCGAAGCCGGTGAGCGAGCAGTACACGATGGCCGGGTTGACGGCCCGGATCGCCTCGTAGTCGAGCCCGTAGCGCTGCAGGTTGCCGACCTTGAAGTTCTCCAGGAGCACGTCCGACTTCGCGGCCAGGCGTCGCACCAGGTCCTGGCCTTCAGCATGCGCGAGGTTGATCGTGACCGACTTCTTGTTGCGATTGGCGCTCACGTACATCGCCGATTCGCGCGTATTGCGTCCTTGCGCATCCTTCAGGAAGGTCGGGCCGAACATGCGCGAGTCGTCGCCCCGGCCCGGCAACTCGACCTTGATCACCTCGGCCCCCATGTCGGCGAGCATCTGGGTGGCCCAGGGGCCGGCGAGCACGCGGCTCAGGTCCAGCACACGGATATTGGAAAGCGGCAACGACGGCATTCGGTTCTCGTACACGCGCGCGCAGGGCACGCACGCGGCACCTGCAACGGCGCGACAGGCGTTCGACTATAACGGCATCGCCATCCCCCTCTCGCCGGGTGCGAATCGCGCACGCGCCCTACACGGGCAGCGCCACCAGTGGATTGCCCGCCATCGGATCGTCCTTGCGCGACGCGAGAGCCCTTGCCAGATCCAGGCCAAGCGCCCGAGCCACGCCCGCCGCGTACGCGGGGTCTGCCGCGTGGCAGTTGCGGATGTGGCGGAACTTGACGAATTCCGGCGCGTCGCCCATGCCGCGCGCCGTGTTGCCGAACAGGGCTTCCTGCTGCGCGCCCGTCATCAGCTGGAAGAGCCTGCGCGGCTGCTCGAAGTAGTTCGCGTCGTCCGCGTGCATGCTCCAGTGCTGCGCGGCCCCATCCATCTTCAGCGGCGGCTCGGCGAAGCCGGGCTGCGCCTGCCACTGGCCGAAGCTGTTGGGTTCGTAGTGCAGCGCGCCGCCGTAGTTGTCGTCCACCCGGCCGTAGCCGTCGCGGTGGTTGCTGTGCACCGGACAGCGCGCACGGTTCACCGGGATCTGGTGGTGGTTCGTGCCCAGGCGGTAGCGCTGTGCGTCGGCGTAGTTGAACAATCGCGCCTGCAGCATGCGGTCCGGGCTCACGCCGATGCCGGGCACCAGGTTGCTCGGCGAGAAGGCGGACTGCTCCACGTCGAGGAAGAAGTTCTCGGGGTTCTTGTTCAGCTCGAACACACCGACCTCGACGAGCGGATAGTCGGCGTGCGGCCAGACCTTGGTGAGGTCGAACGGGTGGTAGGCCACCTTTGCGGCGTCGGCCTCGGGCATGAGTTGCACGTACATCGTCCACTTCGGAAAGTCGCCGCGCTCGATCGCGTCGTACAGGTCGCGCTGGTGGCTCTCGCGATCCTTGCCGATCAGGGTCTCGGCTTCGGCGTCGGTCAGGTTGCGGATGCCTTGCTGCGTCTTGAAGTGGAACTTGACCCAGAAGCGCTCGCCGGCGGCGTTCCAGAAGCTGTAGGTGTGCGAGCCAAAGCCGTGCATGTGGCGGTAGCTCGCGGGGATGCCGCGCTCGCTCATCACGATCGTGATCTGGTGCAGGGCTTCGGGCAGCAGCGTCCAGTAGTCCCAGTTGTAGGTGGCGCTCCTGAGGTTCGTGCGCGGGTCGCGCTTGACCGCCTTGTTGAGATCCGGGAACTGGCGCGGGTCGCGGATGAAGAACACCGGCGTGTTGTTGCCCACCATGTCCCAGTTGCCTTCCTCGGTGTAGAACTTGAGCGCGAAGCCGCGGATGTCGCGCTCGGCGTCGGCCGCGCCGCGCTCGCCCGCCACCGTGGTGAAGCGCGCGAACATCTCGGTCTGCTTGCCGACCTTCTCAAAGATCTTCGCGCGCGTGTATTTCGTGATGTCCCTGGTGACGGTGAACGTGCCGAAGGCGCCCGACCCCTTGGCGTGCATGCGCCGCTCGGGGATGACCTCGCGTACGAAGTTGGCCAGCTTCTCGTTCAGCCAGTTGTCCTGCGCCAGCAGAGGGCCGCGCGCGCCGGCGGTGAGGCTGTCGCGGTTGTTCACCACCGGTGCGCCGAAATCGGTCGTCAGATGGGTGACGGGGCATTTCCTGGAGTGGTCGGTCATGGGGATCCTCCTGCTTGCGTGAATCGATGGTGTGTCGTGCGCGCCCCAGGCCAGCCTTCGTGTGCCGGGTCTCCGGCGGCAGTGGAATCGGACCTGCGAGATGCCGGCCGCTCCCAAGGGACGCACCCGATAGTAGGCTGGATTGATGGATCCGGCCAATCGATCGTGCCGATCCTGGCGATAGGTCGAATGCAACATCGAGTTCGATGTGGTCGTCTTACGGTCAGAGCCGGCTTGCGCAGCGCCACGTGCACGCGAGAGAATCAGGGCGGTGGGCAGGCATGCCAGCAATGGTGAAGCGCAGCCGTGACAAATTCCGACATTGCCAAGGGGAAGGGACAGCGCCACGCCGAGCGAGCCGAAGGCAGGTGTCACTAGAATGGGCGAGCCCTCAACGATGGAGCAAGTCATGCTTTTTGCTGCTGTCCTCATGCCAGCCGCAGAAGGTGGTTTTGCGGCGTTGAATCCGGAGACTGGCACGACTTCGCAAGGGGAGACGATGGAGGAGGCTTTGGCGAACCTCCGTGAAGCCACCGAACTGTATGTGGAGGAGTTTCCATCGGCGACAGGCGGTCGCGCGCTGGTGACGACGTTCGAACTACGGGTCCATGCCTAAGCTCGCCCACGTTTCAGGCACGCAGGCAATACGTGCGCTGGAGCGTCTGGGCTTCTCAGTGATACGGCAGCGCGGCAGCCATGTTGTCTTGCGTCGCGACACATCCGGCTGTGTCGTACCCGATCACCGCGAGCTGAAAATTGGTACGTTGGCCTGAATCCTCGAGCAAGCAGGTGTCACTGCCGAAGAGTTCGTGAATGTGCTGCGCTGAGAAATTCTGATTTCATTCAGCGTGGGCACCATGACTTGCCGACGCCGACCGAATTGATCATCCCGAGGCCAACGGCGGCTGCCGTCCGCAGGGCACGACATCCGAGTTCGAAGCCCAGGCAAGCGCCCTCACGCGTAATCGATGCGCGGATCTATATAGGCGTACAGTACGTCCACGGCGAGGTTCATCAGCACGAATACCACCAGGATGAACAGGATGCTGCCCTGGATCAAGGGATAGTCGCGCGTGCTGATGGCCTGGATCAGCAGGCGGCCCAGTCCGGGGTAGGTGAACACGGCCTCGGTCACGACGGTGCCACCGATGAAGGTGGCCATCATCAGGCCCACGATGGTGACGAAGGGCAGCAAGGCGTTGCGCAGCACGTGGCGGCCGACGACGTCGCGCTCGGGCAGGCCCTTGGAGCGCGCCGTGCGCACGTAGTCGGCCTTCAGTTCACCCAGCAGCGAGGCGCGCAGGAAGCGCGCGAAAATGCCCGACACGTAGACTCCGAGCGTG
>JBDHRZ010000166.1:0-6453 GCA_039807845.1 Rhodoferax sp. | reverse complement strand
TGCGGCTATTTCGACAGCAGCCGCATCGCGTCTTCCAGGCCCTTGATGGTGAGCGGGAACATGCGCTGGTTCATCAGCTGCGCGATCACGCTGATGCTCTGGCGGTACTGCCACACGCCGTGCGGCTCGGGATTGATCCAGGCGAATTTCGGGAACGCGTGCGTGAGGCGCTGCAGCCACTCGGCGCCGGCCTCCTCGTTGTTGTATTCGACGCTGCCGCCAGGCTGCAGGATCTCGTACGGGCTCATGGTCGCGTCGCCGACGAAGATCAGCTTGTAGTCCTTGTTGTACTTGCGGATGATGTCCCAGGTCGGGAACTTCTCGGAGAAGCGGCGCCGGTTGTTCTTCCACATGAAGTCGTAGACGCAGTTGTGGAAGTAGTAGAACTCCAGGTGCTTGAACTCGGTTTTGCTGGCGGAGAACAGTTCCTCCACCCGCGCGATGTGCTCGTCCATGGTGCCGCCCACGTCCATCAGCAGCAGCACCTTCACGTTGTTGTGGCGCTCGGGCACCATCTTGATGTCGAGCCAGCCGGCGTTGGCGGCGGTGGAACGGATGGTGTCGTCCAGGTCGAGTTCCTCCTCGAGCCCTTCGCGCGCGAACTTGCGCAGGCGGCGCAGCGCCACCTTGATGTTGCGCGTGCCCAGTTCCTGCGTGTCGTCGTAGTCCTTGTAGGCGCGCTGGTCCCAGACCTTCACCGCGCTGCGGTTGCGGCTCTTCTCCTGGCCGATGCGGATGCCTTGCGGGTTGTAGCCGTTGGCGCCGAACGGCGAGGTGCCGCCGGTGCCGATCATCTTGCTGCCGCCCTCGTGGCGCTCCTTCTGTTCCTCGAAGCGCTTCTTGAGCGTCTCCATCAGCTCGTCCCAGCCCATCTTCTCGATGCGGGCCTTCTCCTCCGGGCTCAGGTTGAGTTCGAGGTTCTTGCGCAGCCACTCGAGCGGGATGTCCTTCGTGAAGTCGGTGAGCATCTCGACGCCCTTGAAGTAGGCGGAGAAGGCACGGTCGAACTTGTCGTAGTGCTTCTCGTCCTTCACCAGCGCGGCGCGGCTCAGGTAGTAGAAGTCGTCGATCGTGTAGCCGCCAGCCGTGTCCGGTTCGTTCGCCTCGTGCACGGTGTTGGGCCCGACCACGCCCGCCTTGAGTGCTTCGAGCAGCGTCAGGTATTCCTTCACCGAGACCGGCAGCTTGGCCGAACGCAGGGTGTAGAAGAAATCGATCAACATGGTGTCCCTCCGGCAGCGCGTCCCTCGCGATGTGCGTGGCGCATCAGGTGCATGGGCTCGTCGATCCCGTATGCGGGCCGCAGCATCGTCGTGTCACGGCGCGCGCGGCTTGTCGCGCAGGTAGAGCAGTTGCGCGCGCACCTCGGGCCATTCGCCCGCGCGCAGGCTGTACATGACGGTGTCGCGGATGGTCCCGTCCCGGCGCAGCGCGTGGCCACGGATCACGCCGTCCTTGCGTGCGCCCAGGCGCTCGATCGCCGCCTGCGAGGCGTGGTTGAAATTGTCCGTGCGCCAGCCCACCACGTGGCAGCCGAGCGTGTCGAAGGCGTGTGCCATCAGCAGCAGCTTGCAGGTGGTGTTGACGTGGGTGCGCTGGACGCGCCGGGCGTACCAGGTGTAGCCGATCTCGAGGCGGCGCACCTCCGGCAGGATGTCGTGGTAGCTGCTCGAACCCAGGATGGTTCCGCTCGCATGATCGCGCACGACGAACGCGAAGCGCTGGCCGCTGGCGCGCGCGCTCAGCGCCTGCTCGATGTAGGCGCGCGTCTGCGCAGGCTCGGGCACCGAGGTCACGCGCAGCTGCCAGAGTTCGCCATCGGCGGCCGCCGCGCGCAGGCCGTGCTCGTGCTCGAGCCCCATCGGCACCAGTTCGATGCCCCGGTCGGTGAGCGTCACCGGCTCCACGAATGCCATGGTGGCCTCCAGCCCGGTTTGGCTCAGCGGTTGTGCCGCTGCATGAAGACGAGCTTCTCGAACAGCGTCACGTCCTGCTCATTCTTCAGCAGCGCGCCCACCAGCGGCGGCACGGTGACCTTGTCGTCCTTGTTGTGCAGCGCCTCGGGCGGGATCTCCTCGGCCAGCAGCAGCTTGAGCCAGTCGAGCAGTTCGCTGGTGGAGGGCTTCTTCTTGAGCCCCGGCAGGTTGCGTACGTCGTAGAAGGTCTTCATCGCCGCGTTGAGCAATTCCTTCTTCAGGCCGGGAAAGTGCACGTCGACGATGCTCTTCATCGTCTCGGCGTCGGGGAACTTGATGTAGTGGAAAAAGCAGCGACGCAGGAACGCGTCAGGCAACTCCTTTTCGTTGTTCGAGGTGATGAACACCAGCGGGCGGTGCTTGGCGCGCACCATCTCGCGCGTCTCGTAGCAGTAGAACTCCATGCGGTCGAGTTCGCGCAGCAGGTCGTTCGGGAACTCGATGTCGGCCTTGTCGATCTCGTCGATCAGCAGCGCCACCGGTTGGTCCGAGGTGAACGCCTGCCACAGAACGCCGCGCACGATGTAGTTGTGGATGTCGCGGACCTTCTCGTCGCCCAGTTGCGAGTCGCGCAACCGGCTCACCGCATCGTATTCGTACAGGCCCTGCTGGGCCTTGGTGGTGGACTTGATGTGCCATTGCAGCAGGGGCATGCCCAGCGCGGCCGACACTTCTTCCGCGAGCATGGTCTTGCCGGTGCCCGGCTCGCCCTTGACGAGCAGCGGGCGCTTGAGGGTGATGGATGCGTTGACCGCGAGCATCAGGTCCTGGGTGGCGACGTAGTTCTTGGTTCCGTGAAATTTCATGATGTCCTTGATGTGGCGCAGGTACCGGTCGAATAAGAAACCCGGGTCGATATAATCGCCCAGCTTTGCTTCACCCGCCCACCATTGATTGTCTGCGCAAAATGAACAAGTTGCTGTCGCTCCTGGTACTGTTGTTTGCCGCATCCGCGATCGTGCCGAGTGCCAGCGCGCAAGACCTCCAGGGGGATGCGGCCAAGGGAGCGGGCAAGATCGCGATGTGCATCGGATGCCATGGCATCAATCGCTACCAGACCAGTTTCCCCGAGGTCTACAAGGTGCCGATGATCGGTGGCCAGGGCGCCAAGTACCTGGCGGCCGCGCTGCACGAGTACCAGAAGGGTGAGCGCAAGCACCCGTCGATGCGCGGCATCGGCGACGGGCTGAACGACCAGGACATCGCGGATGTGGCGGCCTATTACGCCGCCGCCGCCCAGGGCGCCGGGCCGGCCAGGCCGGCGCCGCCGGCGGCACCCGCCGGCAAGGCGGCCGAACTGGTGGCCAAGGGCGCCTGCACGTCCTGCCACGGCGACAACTTCAACAAGCCGATCGACCCGAGTTACCCCAAGCTGGCCGGCCAATACGCCGACTACCTGTTCGTGGCGCTCAAGTCCTACAAGAACGACACGCATGCGACCTGGGGCCGATCCAACGCCATCATGGCCGGTATCGCCAAGCAGTTCACCAACGCCGAACTGAAGGTACTGGCCAACTACATCCAGTCCCTGCCGGGCGACCTGCACACGGTGCCCCAGGCCAGATTCAAGTAAGCCTGAAAACCGCGGGTTGACGATGGCAAGCGCTCCGCAGGGCGCAGCCAACTGCACGGTTTTCAGGAGGCACTGGGCATCGCCGGGCAGGCGCCTGACTCCCATGCCGCGGCCCTCTGGACCGGGGCGGTGGCGCCGAGTCGGCCTGGCCGAGGACCGCCCGGCTGATCAGCCCGTCGTGGCGCGGCGCTGCACGCAGTCGATGTAGCCCGCGCCGTCGGGTGGTCGGCCGGCACGCTGGCTCTCCCAGATCATCCGGCCCAGGCAATCCATCGCCACGTGATGGGCTTCATGCAGCGAAGCCCTTCGATGCGACAGCAATTCCATAGCCTGGCGGATGCCGCGCGGCTGGTCGATCGAGCACTGCTCGCTGATCGACAGATGCATCGACAGGTGCAGGAACGGGTTCTCGCGGCCCGCTTCGGCCTGGTGCATGGACTGCAGGGCGGCGTCCAGATCGGCCAGCGCGACGTGGTACTGCGGGTGCTCGTCGATCCAGCCGCTGGCCAGAGTCTCGATGGCATCGAGCATCTGCCCCGTGCGCGACTTCGCGTAGACGGTGCAGAAGAATCGGCGCACGTCGGCCTGGGAAGGTTGCAGCAGCATGGCCTGCATTGTGCCCGGCGCGCCGCGCGCCGCGCGGTGCTTGGTACAGTAGGCCCGGTGGCCGGTCTGCCGGTCCTGCGCAATCCTCACCCCAACCCATCACCCATCGAGACATCCCCATGACACGCCATGCCTACATCTGTGACGCCATCCGTACCCCGTTTGGCCGCTACGGCGGCGCACTGAGCAGCGTGCGCACCGACGATCTGGGGGCGATCCCGATCAAGGCCCTGATGGCGCGCAACCCCGCAGTCGACTGGGCGGCCGTCTCCGACGTGCTGTACGGCTGCGCCAACCAGGCGGGCGAAGACAACCGCAACGTGGCGCGCATGTCCAGCCTGCTGGCCGGGCTGCCGGTGACGGCTCCGGGTGCAACCATCAACCGCCTGTGCGGATCGGGTCTGGACGCCGTGGGGACGGCCGCGCGCGCGATCCGCGCCGCCGAGGCGGCGCTGGTGATCGCCGGCGGCGTCGAGAGCATGAGCCGCGCGCCGTTCGTCATGCCCAAGGCGCAGAGCGCGTTCGATCGCAGCAATGCGGTCTACGACACGACCATCGGCTGGCGCTTCGTGAACCGACTGATGAAGGAGCAGTATGGCGTCGATTCGATGCCCGAGACCGCCGAGAACGTCGCCGTCGAGCACCACATCGAGCGCACCGCGCAGGACACGATGGCGCTGGCCAGCCAGCGCAAGGCGCTCGCAGCGCAGGCGTCGGGCTATTTCGATACCGAAATCACGCCGGTTTCGATCGCGCAGAAGAAGGGCGATCCGGTGGTCGTCGTCAGGGACGAGCATCCGCGCGAGACCAGCCTGGAAGCCCTGGCGCGCCTCAAGGGCGTGGTCCGGCCCGACGGAAGCGTCACCGCCGGCAATGCCAGTGGTGTCAACGATGGCGCCTGCGCCCTCTTGCTTGCCGACGAGGCCACGGCGGCGCGCCATGGGCTCACGCCCAGGGCGCGTGTGGTCGGCATGGCGGTGGCCGGCGTGCCGCCACGGGTGATGGGCATCGGCCCGGCGCCGGCGACCGAGAAGGTGCTCGCGCTGACCGGCCTGACGATCGCGCAGATGGATGTGATCGAACTCAACGAAGCGTTTGCCGCCCAGGGTCTGGCGGTGCTGCGCCTGCTCGGTGTGGCCGACGACGATCCGCGCGTGAATCCCAATGGCGGCGCGATCGCGCTCGGCCATCCGCTGGGCGCCTCGGGTGCGCGCCTGGCCACCACCGCGGTGAACCAGTTGCAGCGCGGCGGCGGCCGCTACGCCCTGTGCACCATGTGCATCGGCGTCGGCCAGGGCATTGCCGTAGTGCTCGAACGGGCGTGAGACGGCCTGCGCCGACCCGTTGCCGGCGCCTTGGCCGGGTGCCCTGATGGACCGGCCGGACCTGCGGCGACTCGGCCCGGACGATGCGGCCGTCTATCAGGCGCTGCGCCTGCGCGGTCTGCTGGAGCACCCGCAGGCCTTCACTTCGAGTGCCGACGCCGATGCCGGCTTGCCGCTGTCCTGGGCGCAGCGGCGGCTGGCGGCTGATCTGGCGCGACCGCATGACTTCTTCCTCGGTGCATTCGATGCAGGGGGCGTGCTGGTTGGCATCGTCGGCCTGCAGGGACACTACCGGCCCAAGGAGCGCCACAACGCGACGCTGGTGGGGATGTACGTCCCGACCGAGTGTGGCGGCCGCGGAGTCGGTCGGGCGCTGGCCCAGGCGCTGGTCGAGCGTGCGCGCGCACTGCCTGGCGTCACCCAGATCGATCTCACGGTGACGGCGGACAACCTGCGCGCCCAGGCCGTCTATGTGCGCTGCGGTTTCGTCGTGGTGGGGCGCTGGCCGCGGGCGATCCAGGTCGACGGCGTCTACCATGACAAACTGCGCATGCAGTTGCAGTTGCGCTGAACCGTTCCGGCATGGACCTGCCCATCGTCACCGACTCCTGGTTCTACCTGGTCAGCGTGCCGGCCGTGCTGTTGCTGGGCATCAGCAAGAGCGGCTTCGGCACCGGTTTCGGTTCGCTGGCAGTGCCCATCATGGCGCTGGCGGTGACGGTGCCGCAGGCGGCCGCGATCCTGATGCCGGTGCTGTTCGTGATGGACGTGCTGGGCATGGCGGCGTTTCGCAAGGACTTCGACCTCCGACTGCTGCGCTTTCTGCTGCCCTGCGGCCTGGTGGGCACGGTGATTGGAGCCTGGTTGTTCCGGCTGCTGGAGCCGCGCATGGTGGCCGGCATCGTGGGCGCCTTCACGCTGCTGTTCCTGGCGCAGCGCCTGCTGTTGCCGCCCAAGGCCAGCGCTGCGCCGC
>JBDHRZ010000165.1:0-6515 GCA_039807845.1 Rhodoferax sp. | reverse complement strand
TGGCGAATCTGGCGGTTCGGCTGCACTGGGGCTGGTCTTGGCGTCTTGCATGGTGGCACCGGCAACGGAATTTTCATTCTAGAACAGGCATCCGGGCATTCCCGTCTGCGGCGCGCGCACCGCTCCCGCGACGCGAAGAATGTGCGTTGCGCCGGGTTCAGTGCGACCGGATCATGGTGCCGAACGCCTGGTCGGTGAGGATCTCCAGCAGCAGCGCATGCGGCAGGCGACCATCGATGATGTGCACCGAGGCGACGCCGCTGCGCGCAGCGTCCAGCGCCGAGGCAATCTTGGGCAGCATGCCACCGCTGAGCGTGCCATCGGCGAACATGGCGTCGATCTCGCGCGCGCTCAGGTCGGTGAGCAACTGGCCCGCCTTGTCCAGCACCCCCGGTGTGTTGGTGAGCAGCAGCAGCTTCTCGGCCGCCAGTTCCATCGCCAGCCGGCCCGCGACCACGTCGGCGTTGATGTTGAAGCTCTGGTTGTCTTCCCCAAAGCCGATCGACGTGATCACCGGGATGAACGCATCGTCCTGCAAGGCACGGACCACGCTCGCATCGACGCCGATGATGTCACCGACCTGTCCGACGTCGTGTTCGAGCGACGGATCCTGGCTGTCACGCATCTTCAGCTTGCGCGCACGGATCATGGCGCCATCGCGGCCGGTCAGGCCGACCGCCTTGCCCCCGGCCTGGTTGATCAGGCCGACGATGTCCTGCTGGACCTGGCCGGTGAGCACCCATTCGACCACCTCCATGGTCTCGGCGTCGGTCACCCGCATGCCCTGCACGAACTCGCTCTTCTTGCCCAGGCGCTGCAACGCGCTCTCGATCTGCGGCCCGCCGCCGTGCACCACCACCGGGTTGATGCCGACCAGCTTGAGCAGCACCACGTCCTCGGCGAAAGCGGCCTGCAGGGCCGGGTCCGTCATGGCGTTGCCCCCGTACTTGATGACCATGGTCTTGCCGTGGAACTTGCGGATGTAGGGCAACGCCAGCGCAAGGATCTCGGCCTTGTCGCGCGGCGTGATGCGGGCGGTCTCGGTCATGGGCGAGCAGGGGGCAGGAACGACGATGGCGCATTGTGCAGCATCCACCGCCGGCGACGCAGGGCCACCGGCTCCGGACTCGAGCAGCACGAACCCGGGCACCGACGTGGATCGCTCGCGCGCGCCGCGCGGGCCGCCCGATCACGTCAGGGTGGCGAACGCCGACTCGACGTAGCCGTCGACGCAGGTCGTCAGCACCGACTTGATCGCGTCGACGTCGTCGCGCGCGGCGGCCTCCCGCAACCGGTCGAGCTGCACTTCGAGTGCGCTCCAGGGCATGAATGCCTCGTGCGCCTTCATGATGCGCGGATGGTCCGTGGGCGTCGGGTCGTTGCCGATCAGCAGCTCCTCGTAGAGCTTCTCACCCGGTCGCAGACCGGTGACCGTGATCGCGATGTCGCCATTGGGGTTGGCGTCGTCGCGCACGGCCAGGCCGGAGAGCGCGATCATGCGCCGTGCCAGATCCATGATCTTCACCGGCGCGCCCATGTCGAGCACGAACACTTCGCCGCCGCGCGCCATCGCGCCAGCGTACAGCACCAGCTGCGCGGCCTCGGGGATGGTCATGAAGTAGCGCGTCACCTCCGGGTGCGTGACCGTCAACGGCCCGCCCCTGGCCAGTTGGGCGCGGAACAAGGGCACCACGCTGCCGCTGGAGCCGAGCACGTTGCCAAAGCGCACCATGCTGAAGCGTGTCTTGCCGTCGGCCTGCGCCAGCGCCTGCAGCACCAGTTCGGCCATGCGCTTGCTCGCGCCCATCACATTGGTCGGCCGCACCGCCTTGTCGGTGGACACCAGCACCATGTTGGCGACCTTGCACTCGCGCGCGGCGCGCGCCACGTTGAGCGTGCCGAACACGTTGTTGACGATGCCTTCGGACGGATTGCCCTCGACCAGCGGCACGTGCTTGTAGGCGGCGGCGTGGTAGACCCAGCTCGGCCGGTAGCGACCGAACACCTCGTGCAGACGGCGAGCGTTGGCCACGCTGCCCAGCAGCGCGACGACGTCGACGTCGAGCCTTCTCGCGACACACAGGGACTGCAGTTCCTGCTGGATCGTGTACAGGCCATATTCGTTGTGATCGAACAGCACCAGCTGGGCCGGACGCTCCAGCACGATCTGGCGACACAACTCGCTGCCGATGCTGCCGCCGGCGCCTGTCACGAGGATCACCCGATCGGTGGTGGAACTGGCCAGCAGGCCAGGCTGCGGCGGCACCGGCTCGCGGCCCAGCAGGTCGTCGAGATCGAGCTCCTTGAAGTCGCTCACCGTGATGCGCCCGCTCGTCAGGTCTGCCAGTCCGGGCAAGGTCCGGATGTGGACCGGGATCGCGCGCAGGCCGGCGATGATCTCGTTGCGCCGCGCGCGCGAGACGCTGGGCAGGGCGAGCAGGATGTCGGTGATGCCCTTGGTCCGCACCAGCGCCGCGATGCGCTCGGCCGGGAAGACCAGCGCGTCGTTGATGCTGCGCCCCACCTTGCGCGGGTCGTCGTCGATGAAGCCCACCAGCGTGTACTGGCGGGCATTGGCCAGCGCCGCCGCCGTCTGGACGCCCGCCTCGCCGGCGCCGTAGATCAACAAGCGCCCTTCGGATGGCGCAGCACCGAAACCGATCCCGGCGAGCCAGAACCGCGCCAGTGCGCGGCTGCTGCCCACCAGCAGGACGAAGACGATGGGCTGCAGCAAGCCGATGCTGCGCGGCACCCCGGACCAATGCTCCCACACCAGCAGCGCGAACAGCGCCACGCCGTAGACGGCGACCGCCTTGCCGATCGCGATCAAGGCGGCCAGGCCGGTGTAGCGGAAGATCGCGCGGTACAACCCGAACCGGATGAAGATCGGGATCGCCAGCGCCGGCGCCACCACGTATACGCGCCACTGCTGGTCCCACGGCCAATGCAACATGTCCAGTCGCAGGCTGAAGGCGATCCAGGTCGCGACCAATGCCAATACGACGTCCAGCGCAATGACGAAGCCCTGCTTGCCGAAGCGCGACCAGGACAACACGAAGCTACGCATGGATGCCGGCCAGTGCAGTCTTTCGCACGGTTTGGGACTTGTGGAGCGCTCGCAACAGGATGCGCATCACGCCTGCTCGTTCAGGGCCATGCTGGCGGCCATCAACCACAGCAGGGTCATGCCGAACGCTGCATCGCGAAACGGCGCGTTGAACAGGGTCGTGAAGAAGACGCTCAGACCCAGGACGAAGAGCACGCCGCCGGGAGTGGAGCGCCGACGCCATCCGGCCAGCACGAAATACGCCACCAACCAGACCAGCAGCAGCAACCCCGGCAGACCGGTTTCCATGCCCGCAAGCAGGAAATCATTGTGCGGGTTATTGATCGTCGACAACTGCTTCTCGCCCGGGGCTTGCTGCCGGTCCAGTTCCTGCGCCGCCACGCGCCAATAGGGCAACCAACTGCCGACCCCGGTGCCGACCAGGGGATGGTCGGCCATGCTGCGCATCACGAGGCCATACATGCGCAGTCGCACGCCCACGCTGCTGACATAGTTGGCGTCGCGCTCGACGGCGTGGATATTGGCCATCATTTCGTCGAAGCGGCTCTGCGTGGTCGGAGAATATTTCCAGACGAGCGCGCCGAGCAAGACCGCAACAGCCAGCGCAAACCCGACGCCCTTGATGGATCGGAACCGAAACAGCGCCACCGCCAGGGACAACAACAGCAGCAGCAGTTGCGCATTGCGCGACACGGCATGGAATGCCACCGCCGCCGACGTCAGCAGGGCGAATACCAGCCACCCGCGCCGCGCGCGTGCCGCCCCGGTATCGGTGGCGAACAACAGGGCAATCCCGGAAGACGTGGCCAGGGTAATCATGTTGCCGCTGCTGAAATTGTTGCGCGAGGTCAGCAGGCTGCTCCAGATCGCCCAGTCCGGCAATCCGAATGCATGATGGGCAATGATCACGGCCAGCGCATAGGCGGCTCCTGCCATCAATCCCAGCATCGCCAGCCGGGCCTCGCGCGCCGACAGCATCAGGCCCATGGCCATGACCAGGGCAACCCGAAACACGTGGAACAAGCGGCTCGCAGTATCCGGAAACCACGGATTGAAACCAAGCGTCACCAGCGTCCACGCGCAAACGGCCAAGATGGGTATCAGAACACCTCGCTGGCGCAATCGGCGCAAACGCACCCGCAGATCAGGCGCGCTGGCCAGCACCGTCAACAGCAGCAGCGCATTCAGGTAGAGGATTCCCAACGGGAAGAACGCACAGAATCCCCACGCACACGCCACCACCGGCACCCACTGCGCGCGGGCCAATATCCCCGCCGCAGACCGGTCAGGGCCGGATGGCAAAATCTTCCCTGCGCTTGCCTTCGGCTTCCAGCGCCGCCAGCCATTTGGGTGCCAGACCGCGGCCGCTCCAGGTTTCACCTTGCGGCCCGCGGTATTTGGGTTCGATCTTCTTGCCCGCCGAAGCACTGCGCCGGCCAGGTTTTCCTGCACCGCTCACCGCCACCAGCCTGGCTTTGCGACTGCTCCCCCTGGCACCCTTTCCCCTGGCCGGGAACAGATCCTTCTCCGTGATGCCGAACGCGCCGATCTTCGCGCGCATTTCCTGGATCGTCTTTTCGAAGTCCTTCTTCTTGATATCTTCAGCCTGTCGTTGAAGCTTTTCGATCTGGCTTTGAATATCCATCAGATTCGCCATCGCATACACCTTTCTCGGTTTGCAGGATAAGGTCCTGTTATCCACCATGCCCGTCTGGGCAGGGTGTGCGGATTCTAGCGGCGCGCCCCATCATGCGGCTCGGGATGCACGGGATTGAGTATGCATGAGGTTCAGGGTGTCTGCGGTTTGCAACCACAGTGCCGTGCCTGCGACCCGGCAGCGGGGAATCAGCCGCAGGACTCGCCCACGCGGCCTGCCCGGGCCATCACGGCTCGGATCGCCGCACAGCTTGTGTCGATATCGGATTGCGTCAGCGTGGGGTGGACGAGGAACATGATCGAGGTTTCACCCAGTTCGCGTGCCTGGGGCAACCGGTTGGCCGGGCGCCATGGAGTGTCATCGAACGCCTTTTCCAGATAAACCTCGGAACACGACCCTTGATAACACGGAACGCCCTGGGCCTGGATGGCCTCGACGATCCGGTCGCGCGACCAGCCATCGGCCAGTTGCTCCGGTCGCACATGGACATAGCACTTGTATCGGGCGTGGACACTGGGACGGTCCGCTTGCGGCCAGCCGGGAAACTCCGGCACGCGCAGCGCGGGTATCGCACGACACGCCTGCAGAATCTGCCGGGCATTTTCATTGCGGCGCGCCGTCCATTGCGCCATGCGCGGCAACTGGATGCGACCGACCACGGCCTGCAGTTCCAGCATGCGCCAGTTGGTTCCGAAACTGTCATGCAGCCAGCGGTATCCCGGCGCATGACTGCGCTCGTACACCGCCTCCCAACTCTTGCCATGGTCCTTGTAGGCCCACATCGCGCGCCAGAGCGCCTCGTCCTGCGTCGTGACCATGCCGCCCTCGCCGGCGGTGGTAATGATCTTGTCCTGGCAGAAGGACCAGGCGCCGATATCCCCGATCGAACCGACGCTGCGCCCCTTGTATTGCGCTCCGTGGGCCTGCGCGCAATCCTCGATCACGCGCAGGCCGTGCTGCGCCGCCAGCGCCAGGATCGGATCCATGTCGCACGGCCAGCCGGCCAGATGCACGCAGAGCACCGCGCGCGTGCGCGGTGAGAGCACCGGCGCGATGGTGCGCGCCGAGATATTGCCGCTGTCGGGCTCGACATCGGCAAATACCGGCGTCGCGCCGGCATTCACCACGCACGAGACACTGGCGAGAAAAGTGCGCGGCGTCACGACCACCTCGTCGCCGGGACCGATCTGCAGCGCCTGGAGCGCAAGGTCCAGCGCCAGCGTGCCGTTGGCGAGCGCCACCGCATAGCGCGTCCCGCACCAGCGGGCAAACTCCTGTTCGAACTGCCGGCATTCGGTGCCGGTCCAATAGTTCACCTTGTTGGACAGGAGCACGCGGCGCACCGCGTCCGCCTCTTCGACGGTATAACTGGGCCAGGGCGGAAAGGGAGTATCGAGCATGACCAATCACCATTCATGAAGTCGCGCCGGATGGCCCGCGCGACGAAATCCTGCGCGCCGGATTTCCGGCCACGGTAATGCCGGCGGGCACGTCGTCGAGTACCACCGCACCCATGCCGACGACGGCGCCACGACCGATGACCAGGGGCTTGCCGGGTCGACCCTGGCGCAGCATGGCACCGCTGCCGATATAGGCGAAATCCTCCACCACCACGTTGCCGTTGCAGCGCACACCCGGTGCGAACGTCACGTAGTCGCCGATCACGCAGTCGTGCTCGACATAGCTGTAGAGGTTGGCATGGAAGTGCACCCCGATGCGGATATTGCTCGTCAGGGTGACGAATGGCGACAGCAGTGCGCCCGCGCCACGCTGCACGGCATCCATGACGAC
>JBDHRZ010000164.1:0-6550 GCA_039807845.1 Rhodoferax sp. | reverse complement strand
CTCCCGTGCGTTCATTGCGCGTGGTTCAGCGCGAGGTCGAAGGCATCGAAGTTGCGCAGGCGCCGGCTGCGATCGAACCCGTCGAGCGGCCGGTTGAGGATCAGCGGCACGCGCTGCTCGGAGATGCCGCCGTGCGAGCGCAGCGGCGCGTCCAGCGCGGAGAGGTCGTGCCGTGCGGCGCTGGTGCCGAGCACGGTGAAGCGTTCGGACACCACCACCAGGTCGCCGATGCGGTCGGCCGGCAGTTCGAAGCGCTCGGCGGCGCGCGCGCGCTCCAGTACCAGCTCGATGTCGCGCTCGGCAGCCAGCCGTGCACAGGCCTCGGCCGCGTCGCAGCCCGCCGGCAGGTAGACGGTGGCAAACGAGCCGAGCGCGCCGTGGTGCACCACGTACGGGTCGGTGATGGGCAGGATCACGCGCGCCGCACCGGTGCCGAGCCAGGCGTCGAACCAGTCCTGCAGGTAGATCACGTTCGGCGTGCCGTCGAGTGCCGCCTTCGGGTTCATGCCGTGGTCGGCGGTGAGCGCGATCACGCAGCCGAGTGCGTCGAGCTGGCCCAGGTAGCCGTCCATCATGGCGCAGAACGCGTTTGCCTGCGGCGTGCCGGGTGCGTGCTTGTGCTGGATGTAGTCGGTGGTGGAGAGGTACATCACGTCGGGGCGGCGCGTCTGCATCAGGCGCACGCCGGCGGCGAACACGAACTCCGACAGGTCGGCGCTGTACACGTCGGGCAAGGGCCGGCCGACCAGTTCCAGCACGTTCTCGATGCCGTGCGCGGTGAGTGTGGTCTGGTCGGCCTTCTCCGCGGAAAAGCAGATGCCGCGCAGGCCGTGGCCGAGCAGGGCGCGCAGCTTGTCCTTCGCGGTGACCACCGCGACCGAGCGGCCGGCCTCGGCCAGTGCTGCCAGTATGCTGGGTGCGCGCAGCCACTTCGGGTCGTTCATCATGACCTCGCTGCCGCTGCCGCTGTCGTACAGGTAGTTGCCGCAGATGCCGTGCACGCTCGGCGGCGCACCGGTCACGATCGAGAGGTTGTTCGGATTGGTGAAGCTGGGCACCACGCTGTCGGCGATCAGCCCCGTGCCCGTGGCCAGCGTGCGCGTGAGCCAGGGCATGGTGCCGGCGGCCACCGCCTGCGCCAGGTAGTCGGGTTCGCAGCCGTCGACGCAGACGACCACGGTGGGCCGGGTGGGCAGCCGGTAGCGACGGGAATTGACGGTGAGCAGGGTCATGAATTCAGGGCTCGTGGAATGAAAAGGGCCTCACTCTGGCGACGTCCTGCGCCTCGATTGGGACCTCCGCGGGACCTCACGTGCGGGCGATGCATCGCATCAAAGGCTCTCACGCCGCGGGCGGCGCAGTGGCACTGCGCGGGTCGGCGTTGGCGATCGTGCGCGCCTTGCTCTGCATGGCGTGATCGAACAGGGCGCGGCCGGCGCGCTCCGGGTCGCCGGACTTGATCGCTTCGAGGATGGCCCAATGCGCCTGCGCCGAGGCTGGCAGCACGTCGATGCCATCCAGGTTGAGGCGGCGAAACAACGAGATTTCCTTCACCAGCTTGCGGTAGATCGACGCCAGCTTGCGGTTGCCCGCCAGTTCGACCAGCGTGTCGTGGAATTGCAGGTTGAGCCGGTGGTAGCGGTGCGAGTCCGCGGCCGTGACGGCGTCTTCCATCGCCTGCACGATGGCCTCCAGTTGCTGCTGCTGCGCTGGCCCCAGTGTGTTGGCCAGGCGACGGCCGACCAGTTCTTCCATGGTGGCGCGCAACTCGAAGATCTCGATCGCCTCGTCGATCGGGATGGCGCGCACGAACACGCCACGGTTCTTCTCGGTGCGCACCAGGCCGGCTTCCTCGAGCATGCGAAAGGCTTCGCGCACCGGACCGCGCGAGACGCCCAGGCGCAGCGCGAGCGCCGCCTCGTTCAGCCGCTCGCCGGGCGCATGGTCGCCGGCCAGGATCGCGCGCTCGACCTCCTGCTGCACCGCCATCGTGAGCGAGCTGGTCTGCAGCAGCGCAATCGTGGCAGGCGGAGTGGGCGGGGCGGGCATCGGGTCTGGCGCGGAGGCGGTCATGGCCGGATTAGAACACGGTTTTGCAAATTGTCGACAGTTTGCAGATAACAATTGACATTCTTGAATTCGGCCTTGGACAATAGGCCTGTGATCGCAGGCAACACAGGCGTCACGAGTGCGATGCCGCCGGACTCGCCGGCCCGTGCGTGCGCCGCTGCGCTTTTGCGCGACCCTCAACCGTCATCTTCAATGGAAGGCCCCCCATGGACAGGGACAGGATTCTGCTCACCCCCGGCCCGCTCACCACGACGCTGCGCACCAAGCTGGCGATGCTGCGCGACTGGGGTTCGTGGGACGCCGACTTCAACGCCGTGACGACGCGGCTGCGCCAGAGCCTGCTGCAGATCGTGCATGGTGCTGACACGCACGTGGTGGTGCCACTGCAGGGCAGCGGCACCTTCAGCGTGGAGGCGGCGGTGGCGAGCGTGGTGCCGCGCGATGGCCACCTGCTGGTGCTGGACAACGGCGCCTACTGCAAGCGCGCGGCCAGGCTGGCCACGATGATGGGCCGGCGCTGCAGCGTGCTCGGGTTCGACGAGGCGCAGCCGGTCTCGGCCGCCAGGCTGGACGATCACCTGCGCGCGGATGCGAGCATCACGCACGTCGTGCTGATCCACTGCGAGACCGGCGCCGGCGTGCTCAACCCGCTGCAGGCGGTGGCCGAGGTGTGCCAGCGCCATGGCAAGGGGTTGATCGTGGATGCGATGAGTTCCTTCGGCGCGCTCGAGATCGACGCGCGCACGACGCGCTTCGACGCGCTCGTGGCCGCCAGCGGCAAGTGCCTCGAAGGCGTGCCCGGCATGGGCTTCGTGTTTCTGCGCAAGGCGATCCTGGACGCCTGCGCCGGCAACAGCCAGTCGCTCGCGATGGACCTGCACGACCAGCACGTCTACATGGAGAAGACCAGCCAGTGGCGTTTCACGCCGCCCACCCACGTGGTGCTGGCGCTGGCCGAGGCGCTGCACCAGTTCGAGGAGGAAGGCGGCCAGCCGGCGCGGCTGGCGCGTTACCGCGCCAATTGCCGCACGCTGGTGGAAGGCATGCAGGCACTCGGCTTCAAGCCGTTTCTCGACCCAGCGGTACAGGCGCCGATCATCGTCACCTTCCATGCCCCGGTGCACCCGGACTACGCGTTCAAGCGCTTCTACGAGGCCGTGAAGCAGCGCGGCTTCATCCTCTACCCCGGCAAGCTGACGCAGATCGAGACCTTTCGGGTCGGCTGCATCGGCGCGATCGGCCCCGACGAAATGCGCCAGGCGGTGCACGCGGTTGCGCTGGCGCTGCAGGAAATGGGGCTGCCTCGGGCATAACGCCGTGCATGAACGATCGACGGGTCGGGCGCCTGGCGCGGCAGGACGCCGTTGGAACCGGGCTCACCGCAGCAGAGTACGCATGGTCGCAGCCCGATCGCCGGATTAGGGTCATGGGCCTAACGTGTCCAGGGGTCGTCATGCAGCGATCCTCTGGATAATCCATCCCGCTCTTGCCAGCGCAGGACTTGCAGGCAAGCGTGCCCCGGCGCCAACCCGCGCGACGGAAAAATCGGAGTCTGACGCCGTATTCTGTGGCCCCGGTGCCTGGTCGCCAGGAGCGTGAAATCGGCGGGAAATTGGAATCTGACCCCGTTTTATCCCCCGGCGCCAACCCGCGCAACGGGAAATCGGAGTCTGACCCCGTTTTCATGTTGTTAAATTTGATGATGGATGGAACCCCCATGAGCATCTCCAGCTTTTCCTTTCCGACGCCGATCAAGTTTGGAGCCGGCGCGCGCAAGCGGGTCGGCGCGCTGTTGCGCGCGCAAGGCTGCAAGCGGCCGCTGATCGTGACCGACAAGGCGCTGGGCGCGCTGCCCGTGCTCGCAGAGTTCCGCAGCCATCTGGCGGAGTTCGATCTGGCGGTGTTCAGCGGCGTGTTCGGCAGCCCCACCGCGAGCCAGGTGGTGGAGGCCGCGGCAGCGTTCAAGGCGCACCAGGCCGATTGCGTGATCGGCTTCGGTGGCGGCGCCGCACTCGACGTGGCCAAGCTCGTCGGCGTCGCGGCCACGCACGAGGGCGACATCCTGGAATTCGCGCTCGGTCATCCGCGCATGCGTCCCATCACCCATGCGCTGCCCTTGTTCGTCGCGCTGCCGACGACCGCAGGCACGGGCTCGGAGGTCACCCACCTGAGCGCGGTGTGCGAGGACGACAGCCACCTCAAGCGCGGCGTGCTGAGCGCGAGCATCCTGGCGCGGGCGGTGTTTGCCGACCCGGAACTCACCATCGGCCTGCCACCCGCGGTGACCGCGGCGACCGGCATGGACGCACTCACGCACAACGTGGAGAGCTATCTGGCACCGGTCTACCACCCGATGTGCGAGGGCATCGGCCTGGAAGGCGCACGCATCGTGGCGCGCGCGCTGCGCACCGCCGTGCGCGAGCCGGGCAACCTGCAGGCGCGCTCGGACATGATGATGGCCTCCCTGATGGGCGGTGTCGCGTTCCAGAAGGGGCTGGGCGCCGTGCACGCGTGTGCGCACGCGCTGGGCACGGTGTGCGACCTGCACCATGGCCTGGCCAACGCCTTGATGATCGATACCGTGCTGGAATGGAACTACCAGGCTGTGCCGCAGAAATTCGACGAACTGGCGCATGTGTGCGGCGTGCCCGGCGGTGGCAAGGACTTCGTCGCCTGGGTGCGCGCGCTCAAACACGATGTCGGTATCCGGGGCCCGCTCTCGGCACACGGCGTGCGGGCCGAGCAACTGCCGCGCCTGGTCGAGGTAGCCGCCGCCGACGTGTGCCACCCAACCAATCCACGTCCCTGCACTCCGGCGGACTTCGAAGCCTTGTTCAAGGCCGCGCTGTGAGCGTCGACTCTCTGCCGCCGTGTGCCCTCGCGCATCGCGGTACTCGGGCAACATGCGTGGACGGTGCGCGCCTCCCATCCTGGCTTTGCCAGGCTCCCCGAGGAGGTGCGAGGAGACGCGGGTGTGGCGCTGCGTTTCCTGGTGAGCCAGCCGCATGACCATCCACCTGACGTCGGCAGCCGGGCGCGCCAAGATCGGCGTCAGCGCCTGCTTTTTCTATCCCGACCCGGCGCGCGCCGCGTTCGCGCCCAAGACGCTGCAGTACGTCGAGCAGTCGGTGCCGCACTGGATCATGTCTGGCGGCGCGCTGCCGGTCATGATCCCCTCACCCGCGGGTGAGACGGCGCGCGGCGACGTCGGACTGGCCGACTACGCGCAGTGGCTCGACGGCCTGGTGCTGCATGGGGGCTCGGACGTCTGGCCCGGCAGCTATGGCGAGGCACCGATCCGCGACGCCTGGCAGGGGGACCGCAACCGGGATGCATACGAGATCGCGCTGGTGCACGCCTTCGTGCAGGCCGGCAAGCCGGTGTTCGGCATCTGCCGCGGCCTGCAACTGATCAACGTGGCGTTCGGCGGCAGCCTGTACCAGGACCTCGGCACCCAGC
This sequence comes from Rhodoferax sp., assembly GCA_039807845.1. GTDB lineage: Bacteria > Pseudomonadota > Gammaproteobacteria > Burkholderiales > Burkholderiaceae_C > CAISIP01. The sequence continues at coordinate 1,021 of JBDHRZ010000164.1, read as the reverse complement.
ACCCGCAGGCGCTGGCGCACCGCGACGCGCAGGTCTACGATCTCAACTTCCATCCCATCGAACTGGTCGCGGGGACCCGGCTGGCGCAGTTGCTGGCCGGCCAGCAGCGCCACCGCGTGAACAGCGTGCACCACCAGGGCATCAAGTCGCTGGCCAGGGACTTCGTGGTCGAAGCGCGCAGTCCGCAGGACGGCATCATCGAAGCGATCCGGATGGCCGGCGCCGCCTGGGTGGCTGGCGTGCAATGGCATCCGGAATTCCACCGCCAGGAGCACGGCACGCTCGACGACGCGCCGATCCTGCAGGATTTTCTCCAGGCCGCCCTGGCCACCCGCGCAGCCTGAGAGCCGCCGGGCCGTTCCCGAGGTGCGCAGCCCCGCAATGCGCAGCACAGCGCGTTCGCGTCGCAGTGCAGTGCAAGCGCATCGCAGCCGCCAGGACCCGCATCCACAGGTCTGGCGGGACGCCAGCACGCGCTCGACCGCCGTGTCGGGTCAGCGGTGCGCAGCGTCAGTGCAGATGCTTGCCGATCAGGCCGGCGAGCTCGAACATCGTGATGCGCGGCTTGCCGAACACGGGCGCGAGTCGGGCGTCGGCGTTGATCGTGCGCTTGTCGGCCGCATCCTGCAGCCCCTGCGCCTTGATGTAGTCCCACAGCTTGCGCACGACCTCGCTGCGTGCGACCAGCCCGCCCCCGATGACGGCTGCGAGTTCGGGGCTGGGTCGCAGCGTGCCGGCTCTCGCGGGCCTCGTCGCCCCGCCGCTGCCCGTCGCCGCCGCGGCCTTGCGTGCGGGCCTGGCAGTCGACTTTGCCGCGGACCTGCCGGTCGATTTCGCCGCGGGGTTGGCGGCCGACTTCGCGGCGGGCCGGATGGCAGACTTCGCCGTCGGTCGGGACGCCGACTTCGCCGTCGGCTCGGCAGCCGATCGCGCGGCAATGCTGCCTGCCGCTGCACCGGTGGCGCCAGCGCTGCGCGCTCGCCCGGTCGCTGCGGCCTTGGCGGTGGCGCCGGTCTTCGTG
>JBDHRZ010000163.1:0-6552 GCA_039807845.1 Rhodoferax sp. | reverse complement strand
ATCCGGTCATGCAGCGCCAGTTGTTCAGACCCGGCGCGCGCGGCTGCGCCCGAAGATGCCTTCCGGGCGCACGACCAGCATCGCGACCAGCAGCAGCAGCGTCACCAGGCCCTGGAATTCGCCGCCCACCAGGTAGGTCGCGAGCATCGCCACCAGCCCCACCAGCGCGCCGCCGATCAGCGCGCCGGTGTTGTGCCCCATGCCGCCGACCACCGCGGCGACGAAGCCGTTGAGCACGTAGCGCGCGCCGGTGTCGCCCGAGATCGACATCAGCGGCGCGGCGACGAAGCCCGCGCTGCCCACCACCAGCCCGCTGATGGCAAACGACAGCAGTTGCAGCCGGCGCACGCGCAACCCGGCGGTGCGCGCAGCCTCCAGGTCCTGCGACAGCGCGCTGATCGCCAGCCCGGTGAGCGTGCGCGTGAGAAACAGGCGCAACGCGACGTACCAGGCGAGCGCGAGCACGATCAGCGCGGCGTACGGCCCCGGCGTGCGCACGCCCAGCAGGTTGACGGCCGGGATCGGGCTGCGCGCGCTCGCACCCCAGGGCCCCTGGAACAGCACCAGGCAGGCACTGATGATGATGGAGGCAGCCATGGTGGTGATGAGCCAGGAGTTCTGCTCGACCGAATGGCGCAACGGGATCAGCGTGATCCAGCCCTGCAGCACGAGCAGGCAGGCCAGTGCCAGCGCCGCCAGCGGCAGCACCAGCAGCCAGATCGAGACGTCGCCCTGCGCGCTGGTGGCCAGCACGGCGACGAAGCCGCCGAGCACGAACATGTTGCCCTGCGCGAAGTTGAGGATGTGCGAGGAGCCGTAGACGATGTTCATGCTCATCGCCACCAGCGCGTAGATCGCGCCCAGCCCCAGGCCGCGCACCGCCAGGATGGCGAGCTCGTCAAGCATCGTTCGCTCCCGCGCTGCCCTCGGCGAGCCGCCGGTAGGGCAGCGCATACGGCCGCTCGCTCCATTCGGCTGCCACCAGCCCCAGCGGCAGCGCGCGTGCCGCGAGCGTGTCGCGCCAGGCGGCGTGCACGTCGGCCACGCTCCAGCGCGCGCGCGCCAGCGGCGGATGCAGCACGGCCGGGTGCGTCATCAGCGACAGCCGGCCACCGTCCAGGCGCAGCACCTGGCCGTGCACGTCGTGCGCCAGGTGCGAGAGCAGGAACACCACCGCCGGAGCGTTGTCTTCGGGTGTCGTGCTCAGTTGCGGCCAGGGCGGCAGGCCGTGGCTGGCGAGATAGGCCTGCGCGTCGTCGGCCATGGTGGTGCGTGCCATCGGGGCAAACGCATTCACACGCACGCCGCTGCCCGCCGTGTCGATGGCCCAGCTGTAGGTGAGCGAGGTGACCGCGCCCTTGGAGGCGCCATAGGCGCCCTGCAGGCTGGAGCCGGCTTGCGCGCCCGAGGTGATGTTGACGATGCTGCCCCGCCCGCGCAGCAGCATTTCGCGCAGCGCCAGCACGCCCATGTGCAGCGTGCCGAGCACGTTGACCTCGATCAGTGCACGCAGCGCCTCGGGCTCCTCGGCCTCGGGCCGCGCCATGCGAAACAGCGCCGCGTTGTTCACCAGCCCGTCGATCGCGCCGAACGCGCGCACGCACTGCTGCACGAGTCCTTGCGCCTGCTCCCAGCGTGTGATGTCGGCGCCGCTGGCGCAGGCGCCGCCGCCGGCGGCGCCGATCTCGTCGACGATGGCCTGCGCGGCTGCCAGGTCGATGTCGTTCACGACCACGCGCGCGCCTTCCTGCGCGGCCAGCCGCGCATAGGCCGCGCCCAGCCCGCGGCCGGCGCCGGTGATCACCACCGCCAGTCCGTCCAGGCAGCCGGGTGCGGCGTTCGCAGGGTTTGCGCGCGTCGGGTTCATCGTTCGAAGTGCAGTCGGCTGATGGTGTCGGCGACGCAGGCGGGCTTGTCGCTGCCCTCGATCTGCACCGTGATGCGGATCGTCACCTGCACGGCGCCTTCGGCCAGCGCCGTGGCCGCCATCACCTGCCCGAGGCCGCGGATGCGCGCACCGGCGCGCACCGGCGCGGGGAAGCGCACGCGATCGCAGCCGTAGTTCAGGCCCATCGCGAGGTGCTGGTAGCGCACCAGCTGCGGCAGGAACAGCGCCGCCAGCGCCAGCGTCAGGTAGCCGTGCGCGATGGTGCCGCCGAACGGGCCGCTGCGCGCACGCACCGGATCGACGTGGATCCACTGGTGGTCGCCGGTGGCGTCGGCGAACTGGTCGATGCGCTGCTGCGTGAGCGTGATCCAGTCGGTCGGGCCGAGCTCCTGCCCGACCGCGGCGCGCACCGCATCCGCGCAGTCGAAGGTGGCGACCTTGCTCATTTCACGCCCGTTGCGAACTCACCGGCACCACCTCGCCGGTCATGTAGGACGCATAGTCGCTGGCCAGGAACACCATCACGTTGGCCACTTCCCAGGGTTCGGCGGCGCGGCCGAAGGCCTCGCGCGCGGCCAGCGTGGCGAGCAGTTCCTCGCTGGCCGACTTGCGCAGGAACGGGTGGATCGCGATCGACGGCGCCACCGCGTTGATGCGGATGCCGTGTTCGGCCGCCTCCAGCGCGGCGCAGCGCGTGAGCGCCATCACGCCGGCCTTGGCCGCGGCGTAGTGGGCCTGCTCGACCTGCGCACGCCAGCCCAGCACCGAGGCGTTGTTGACGATCGCGCCGCGCCGCTGCGGCTGCTGCGCGCGCAGGGCCGCGCGCGTCATGCGAAAGGTGCCGGTGAGCGTGACGTCGAGCACCTTGTGCCACTCGTCGTCGCTCATGTCGACGATGCGCCGCGTGGTGCCGAGCCCGGCGTTGTTGATCAGCACGTCGATCGGGCCCAGCACCTCGGCTGCGTGTGCGAACAGCGCGTCGACCTGCTCCTGGCGGCTCACATCGCACAGGCAGCCGTGCACCGCCTGCAGACCGGTGTCGCGGCGCAGCGACTGCACCGCTTCGTCGAGCCGGCGCTCGTGGATGTCGGAGACCAGCAGCGCGCGGCAGCCTTCTTCGGCTGCGCGGCGCGCCACCGCATGGCCGATGCCCGCGCCGGCGGCCGCCGTCACGAGCACGGTCTTGTCGCGCAACAGGCCGTGCGCGGCGGGGTAGGGTGGGGCGGCAAAGACCATGCGGTGCACCGTATCCAGGGTGCGCGGATGGTGCCTGCGCGAGCCCTCGATCGACATCGTCCGGAAAGACTAGGCAGGGCGGACGCCGGCGGGCCTACACTCGGCGCGGCAACGATGACCATGAGCAGCGAAGAATCCATCCCCTACTACTGCGACGCACTCGACTGGGCTGCTCTCAAGCGCGACTACCCACCACCGCCGCTGTACGCCCGCAGCACCGGCCGCCTGTCTTGCGACGCGCTGCGTGCACTGCAGGAGCGCCGCTTCCTCGAGCGCATCGCGCAGGCCTGGGACATCGCCTTCTACCGCACGCGCTGGCGCGCCGCCGGGCTCGAGCCAGGCGATATCCGCGGCCTCGACGATCTGGAGCGTATCCCCAGCTTCACCAGCGACGACCTGCGCCAGGCGATCGAGGAGCGCCCGCCCTTTGGCAGCCACCATCCGGCCGACCCAGGTTTCGGCCGGCGCCCGATCAAGATTCAGACCAGCGGTGGCAGCACCGGTCTGCCGCGCGTGACGCTGTTCGACCCGCTGGCGATGGAGGTGCAGGGCATCCAGACTGCGCGCGGCCTGTACGCGCAGGGCGCACGCCCCGGCGACATCATCCAGGTCACCTACACGCTGTCGCTGGCCAATGCCGGCTGGTGCGCGCACCAGGGCATCTTCCACTGGCTGGGCGCGACCTCCGTCACGGCGGGAGCGGGGGCGGTGACGCCGTCCGAGCGCCAGCTCGAGTACGCCGCGGCCTGGGGTACCACGGGCTGGTTCGCGCGCGGCGAATACCTGGCCCGGCTGGTCGAGGTGGCGCGCGAGATGCGGCTCGATCTGCGCAGCCTGCGCACGCGCCAGATCCACTCCTTCCTGGGCACCGACTTCGAGGGCCACATGCGCCGCCAGCTCGAGGAGGCCTGGGGCGTTCCGGTGTACGACAACTACGGCACGCACGAGATCGGCCTGGTGGCGTTCGAGTGCCAGGCGCAGGACCGCAAGCACGTCAACGAGGACACGGTGCTGATCGAACTCGCCGACGTCGAGACCGGCGCGCCGCTGCCCATGGGCGCGCGCGGCAACCTGGTGGTGACGAGCCTGCACCGCAGCCTGCCGCCGTTCATCCGCTACAACCTGCGCGACTGTCTGGTCGCGTACGAGCGCGAAGAGTGCGCGTGCGGCCTGTGCACGCGCAAGCTCTCCACCTTCCTGGGCCGCAGCGACGAGATGGTCAAGCTGCGCGGCACCAACGTCTACCCGCTGGCCTGCCAGAACGCGGTCACCAAGGACACGCGCACCACGGGCGAGTTCCTGTGCGTGGTGCGGCACGTCGGCGCCGGGCTGGGACGGCGCGAGACCATGGTGGTGCGCGTCGAGCGGCGCAGCAGCGATATCGACGCCGCGGCGCTGGCCGGCGACCTGGTGGCCGCGCTGCACAAGGACCTGGGCGTGCGCGTGGACGTGGAGATCGTCGAGCGCGACACGCTGGCCGAGCACACCCGGCTGGGGCGTGACAACAAGGTGCGTCGGTTGCTGGACCTGCGCGATCGCCCGGACAACTGATCCCATCGAGGCCGCTGTGCTGGCGCGGGCGACGCACGGCCACCCTTTCCCAACCCGAGCACAAGAAGGAGATAGCATGCTCAGACACCGACTCGCCGGGGCCCTGGTGGCCCTTCTCGCCAGCGTGCCGCTGGCCCACGCACAGGCGCCGGCTGCCCCCACGCCGACCTTCGCGCAGGTGCTCGAAGGCGCCAGGCGCGAAGGTTCGCTGGTGGTCTCGGTCTCCAGCCCCGGCCTGCCGGAGACGCACAAGGCGCTGTTCGAGGCGTTCAACAAGCGCTTCAACCTCAATCTCAAGGCCGAGTGGACGCCGGCCAGCTCGGTCTCCACCGGCACGCGCATCGCCGCCGAGTACGGGCGCGGCGGCAAGGGCGCGATCGACATCGTCGGCGCCGGCGGTGCGGAGGAAGCGGCATTGCTGATCGAGCGCGGCATCCTCAAGCCCTACCCCTGGGCGGCGGTGTTCGGCAAGGAATTGCCGCAGCTCGGCGAGGTGGTGAACCGGTCCATCCCGGACCTGCGCGGCATCACGCTCTCGGTGCTCGACGCCGTCTACGGCATTGCCTGGAACAGTGACCTGATCAAGGACGAGGACGTGCCCGTCAGCTACGAGGCGCTGCTCGACCCGCGCTGGCAGGGCAAGGCGGCGATCAACGCCTTCTTCATGATCCCGCTGGACTCCACCGCGTTCCTGGTCGGCCGCGACAAGACGCTGGACATGGCCAGGCGGCTGCTCGCGAACAAGCCGGTGCTCGAGCGCGGCACGCCCGCGGTGAGCCGCGCGATCCAGGTCGGCCAGGCGCCGTTTGGCGTGACCACCTTCCACGCGGCCGCGCGCTCCGGCACGCCGGGCAAGCCGCAGAAGTTCAAGCTGTTCTCCGACTTCATCCCGGTCTCGCCGGTGTACGTGTACGTGCCGGAGAACGCGCCGAATCCGAACGCGGCGCGGCTGTTCGCGGCCTGGCTGGTCACCGAGGGCATGGCGATCGCCAACAAGACCGAACTCGTACCGCGCATCGGCGACGCCGGCTCGCCGATCGCCGAGATGGTCAAGGCGCAGCAGGCCAGGAGCGGCGCGCGCATCGCCAGCCCGCGCTCACTGGCCGACGTGAAGGAAGGCGACGTCACGCGCAAGGCGATTGCCGACTTGCTGACTGCGGCCAAATGACGCTGGCCGTCGAGGACCTGGTCAAGGTCTACCCGGCCGCGGCCGCCGGTGCGGCCGCGGTGCGTGTGCTCGACGGCGTGTCCTTCACGGTGGCCGAGGGCGAATTTTTCACGCTGCTTGGGCCCTCGGGCTGCGGCAAGACGACCACGCTGCAGTGCATCGCGGGGCTGGAGACGCCCACGCAGGGGCGCATCGCCATGGGTGGGCGCACGCTGTTCGCGCAGCCCGGTGGCGTGCTGGTGCCCGCGCACCGGCGCGACCTGGGCATGGTGTTCCAGTCCTACGCGATCTGGCCGCACATGACGGTGTTCGAGAACGTCGCGTTCCCGTTGCGCCACGGGCCGCGGCCCTGTGCAGCGGCCGAGATCGCGTCGCGTGTGCAGCGCGCGCTCGAGCGCGTGCAGCTCGGCCACCTGGCCGCGCGTGCGGCGCCTCTGCTCAGCGGTGGTCAGCAGCAGCGCGTGGCGCTGGCGCGCGCGCTGGTGCACGAGCCGCGCCTGCTGCTGCTCGACGAGCCGCTGTCCAACCTCGATGCGCGGCTGCGCGAGGAGATGCGCAGCGAACTGCGCGTGCTGCTCCAGTCGCTGGGCATCACCACCATCTTCGTCACGCACGACCAGGTCGAGGCGATGAGCATGGCCGACCGCGTGGCGCTGATGCAGGGTGGGCGCATCCTGCAACTGGGCACGCCGCGCGAAATCTACCTGCG
>JBDHRZ010000162.1:0-6594 GCA_039807845.1 Rhodoferax sp. | reverse complement strand
GACGGCGCGGTCGTTGCGCACCCTGGGCTGGCAGCCCGCCGGCGCCGGCAGCCCGTGCGCCACACCGCAGTAGCGCACCGCAACCCCAGGTACCCGGTCCGATCGTCATGCAGCAGGACATCCTGATCAACTGGTCGCCGCAGGAAACCCGCGTGGCGGTGGTGGAGAACGGCGCGGTACAGGAACTGCATGTCGAGCGCACGCTCGAGCGCGGCCTGGTCGGCAACGTCTACCAGGGCAAGGTGGTGCGGGTGTTGCCCGGCATGCAGTCGGCCTTCATCGACATCGGGCTGGAGCGCGCCGCGTTCCTGCACGTGGCCGACGTCTGGCAGCGCCAGCCCGATGGCGAGCCGCCGCAGGCAGTGCGCGCGACGCAGGCGCCGCTGCCGATCGAGCGCCAGGTGTTCGAAGGCCAGGCGCTGACGGTGCAGGTGATCAAGGACCCGATCGGCAGCAAGGGGGCTCGCCTGTCCACCCAGATCAGCGTGGCCGGCCGCCTGCTGGTGTTCCTGCCGCAGGACGACCACGTTGGCGTGTCGCAGAAGATCACGCCGCAGCAGCGCGACGAACTGCGCAGCCGGCTGCAGGCGCTCACCCGTCCCGAGGGCGGCGGCTTCATCCTGCGCACGAATGGCGAAGACGCGAGCGACGACGAACTGGCCGAGGACATTCGTTACCTGCGTGCGACCTGGGCCGGTATCCGGCAAGGCGCTAGCCGATTGCCGCCGGGCAGCCTGCTGCACCAGGACCTGAACCTGCTGCAGCGTGTGCTGCGCGACCTGGCCGGCGAGGCGACGCAGTCGATCCGGGTCGACTCGCGCGAGCAGTTCGAGCAGTTGCTCGCGTTCGGGCGTGCGTTCACGCCTTCTGCGGTGGGCAAGCTGCAGCACTACAAGGGAGAGCGCCCGATCTTCGACCTGTTCGGCATCGACGAGGAGATCGCCCGCGCCCTGGGACGGCGCGTCGAGCTCAAGTCCGGCGGCTACCTGATCATCGACCAGACCGAAGCGCTGACCACGATGGACGTCAACACCGGCGGCTTCGTCGGTGCGCGCAATTTCGACGACACCATCTTCAAGACCAACCTGGAGGCCGCGCAGGCGATCGCGCGCCAGTTGCGGCTGCGCAACCTGGGCGGCATCATCATCGTCGACTTCATCGACATGGTGCGCGAGGACCATCGCACGGCCGTGCTGGCGGAGTTCCGCAAGCAGCTCGCGCGCGACCGGGTCAAGACCACGGCCGGGGGCTTTTCCCAACTGGGCCTGCTGGAAATGACGCGCAAGCGCACGCGCGAGTCGCTCGCCCACATGCTGTGCGAGCCCTGTCCCGCCTGCGCGGGCAAGGGCAGCGTGAAGACCGCGCGCAGCGTCGCCTACGACATCCTGCGCGAGATCCTGCGTGAGGCCCGGCAATTCAACCCGCGTGAGTTCCGCGTCGTCGCCTCGCCCAAGGTGATCGAACTGTTCCTGGACGAGGAAAGCCAGCACCTGGCCGGGCTGATCGAGTTCATCGGCAAATCGGTCTCGCTGCAGAGCGAGAGCGCGATGGGGCAGGAGCAGTACGACATTGTGCTACTGTGAAACTGCGCGCTCCCGATGCTGCGCGGCGCGCCCTCATGACTGCTGCTCTTGCAGCCGCGCGCACGCTACGCGGCCGACCGGGGTGGTCGGGCCTGATCGAGCCGCGCACGCACCCGCAATGCGTTTCCAGGTTCGATGATGGCCTGCCTCGTGTACCTTGGGCCAAGTCTGTGTGTGCGGCGTGCTGTCGCCGTCCGTCATCCCTGCATCGCGTGCATCCGGCGGCGTAGCGCCAGACCGATGACTCCGAGGCCGGCGAGCAGCATGGCCGCAGCAGCCGGTTCCGGCACGGCAGTCACGATCTCAGGCCCGGCCAGTCCTCTGGAGAACAGCAGCGCGAGCGCACCGGGTGAGCCGGTATCTCGTCCGAGGTCGTACAACGCGCTTTCATGCCGAGCGAGCGCGCCGGTTTCGTCGAACGTCCAGTAGTCCATGCCGATCTTGCCGTAGGAGAAGGCACCCGATACGACAGGTGCCGCTCCGCTGCCGCCGCCCATGTTCATATGGGAGAGGGAAACGTGATCGAAGGAAAGGCGGAAAAAGGTCTTGGGCGTACTACCGGCGATGGGCGCAACCGCCTCGATGACCGCATCCTTGATGCTGCGGCCGGCTGCCAGGCGGCTGAAGAGGGCAGGCGTGCTGCTGTCGATCTGCTGTATCCAGCTGAAATCGTCGAACGTGGGGCGGATGCCGGCGACGACGCTCACACCCCAGGTGAAGCTGTCGACCGCGATCGACTTTTCGTGGCCCTGGACCACGACATCGCCATCCACGCCGTCGAATTTCAGGAAGTAGTCGGTTTTCGCCTGTGCGGATGGGCTGGCGAAGCACATCAGCGCGGCGGTGGCGGACAGCAAGATCCTTGCAAAGCGGGCCGAATGGACCATATAGCCTCCTTGCGCGTGAGTGAGGCGTTCAGGGTACTGCATCGCGCCAGCGGTGGCAAGCTGCTGCTGCGGACGGGCTGCTGCCGCCAGCGTCAGCCGGGCGGTGCGCGGTCGGGAAACGGAGCCGTGATCTCGACACCCGGGAAGGCGGCTTCGACGCGTGCCGTGTCTTTCGCGCGGAACAACAGCTTGACGTTGGGTCCCGCATCCATCGTGAAATAGACCTCCAGCCCGCCTGCGCGTTGCGCCCAGATCCTGCGCATCACGGCGACGGACTCGGGCAGCCAGAACAGGATCGGCGGCCAGGCAGCCAATGCGATCGCGTGCATTGCCAGTGCGTTCGACTCGGCCACGCGGCCGAAGCGTTCGAAGTCGCCGCAGCGGATCGCGTCCTTCACGAGGTCGATGTCCTGCGCGACCTTGCGCGGCCAGCTTTCGTACAGCGCCGAAGTCTCGCGTGTCTGCCGCATCGCCGAGCGCGATCCGATGTCCTTGGGCGTCGTCGACACGTGGATCAGGCCCAGGCGCAGGTCGGGCCAGGTCTCGGTCATCGGTTCAGCGCAGCTGTCCATCCCGTTTGCCTCCGAGCCGGCATGCCATTCGACGAAACCGTCGTAGACGGATCGGCATGCGCTCCCGCTGCCCAGGCGGGCCAGGATGGAGAGATCCCTGCGTCCGAGGTCCCACTCGAACAAATCGTTCAGGGCCAGAGCGAGCGCGGCAAAGCCGGACGCGGATGATGCGACACCCGCGGCGGTGGGTACGGTATTGCGCGTGCGCAGCCGGAAGAACGTCTGCGGTGTCGGTCGGAACAGGTCGAGGTAGCGGGTGGCCGACAGCGCGAAACGTGACTGCGCAGGCAGCGGGTGGTCGTTCAGGATGATGGTGTCGCCGGCCGGATCGAGGGAGAGGGTCGTGTGCGTGCCAAGGGCGCCGAGCGATACGGACAGGCTCGACGTGAGCGGCAGGTTGAGTTCCTCGTCGCGCTTGCCCCAGTACTTGCACAGCGCAATGTTCGCCGGCGCAAACACGGATGCCTCGCTCCTGCGTGCAGCGCGCAGGCGCTTGCCGAGAATGTGCCGGACGACGTCAATGGGCTTCAATGACGACACCTTGCTGCGCGACCTCGACCGGCATCACCGGGTACGGGAAACCTTGCCGGGTCACGGTACCCAGGCCGATCGCGCAGTCGCCGAGGCCGGAACCGGAAATCTTCGAGCCGAGGACGCCCGGCTCGGCACGCAATGCGTAGACGATCGATGACAGGGCCTGGTTGCTCACGCCGATGGCGTCCATCAGTCCGTGGTTGAGGTTCATCATGACGCCCAGCGTGGCCCAATCGCCGCGGTCGATGGCCTGCACTGCCGCCACCGCGCAGTCCCCGATCAGGTCATAGGCACGCTCGAACAGGCCGGGATGGACGCTGCGCCGTGATTCGACGAATCGAATCACGTCGGGCGTGGGCATCTTGCTGCCGCTGTAGACCGCCACGAAGGGATGCGCGGCCGCGAGCCTGCGCACTTCCAGTGGCTGGGCCCGGTAGGCCACGATGCCCCCGTAGGTGCTGGCGGCAATGTCGGCGCCCGACCCGACGCCCTGCACGCGCCGAACCACGCGCAAGCCGTCGCGCAGGACGTCCTCGACCCGGAACGCGCCCGTGGTCCAGACATGCAGCGCGGCGAGTGTGGCGACCGTGACGGCAGCGGACGAGCCGAAGCCGATCTTCTCCGAGATGTCGGACTCGATCGCCAGTTCGAAGCCCGCCGGCAGGCTTGCTGCGCGTTCTTCGATCGCGCCGAGCACGAAGCGCAACGGCGCGTGCGCGCCCAGCTGAGTGCGTCGGGTCACGAATTCACCCAACGCGGATTGCACATGGATCTCGTCATCCTCGCGTGGTGCGAGCCGCACCCGGACGCGGCGCGCCACGGCAGCGACGACGGCCTGGCGTCCATGCAGGACGGCGTGCTCGCCCAGCAGCATGAGGCTGCCAGGTGCGGAGGTGCTCAAGGGCATGGACGTGGTGGGCATGGGTGCATTCACGCGTGTGCAGTGATGACGTCCTTCAGACGATCCGGACCCCGAGCGGATCGCCGCGCTCGGCGAGCAGCGTGCAGCCGCGGTTTGCGCAGATCTCCACTGGTGGCTGCTCGGCGAACACCAGCACGATGCCGCCGTGCTCGCCGGCGACGGCGCCCGCGCCGCAGATCTTGGCGGCACCGCCTTGCTGCTCGATTTCCGCGATCAACGCATGCACCCGCGCGGGAACCACGCCGATCCGCGTGAGAAGCCGGTGGTTCTCGCGCACGGAGCGTTGCACGCCGGGCAGGTCGTTCGCGCGCAGCGCCTGCTCGAGCGACTGGGTGACGGTCTCGAAGTCATGCCAGATCGGGTCGTGCTGGAACTGCTTGCGCACCGCGACCACGCACTCGCCGGTCGTCGTGGCGGGAACGCCCGTATGCACGAGATACATCGGTACCCGCGGCAGCGGGACCCGGCGGGCGCTCCCGTCGCGAAACAGCGCGCAGCCACCGTGCAGCGACAGCCAGGAGTCGACGCCGCTCGCATGGCCGTGCTGGAGCTTTTCCGCCTCGAGACTGCATGTCAGGTACCCGTCGGGAGCGGGATCGACGCGCAGATGCTGTGCCAGCGCGCGCAGTGCACTCAGCACCGTCGCGGCCGATGAACCCAGGCCGCAGCCGATCGGGATACTGGAGTGCGTGCTGATGCGCAGGCCGCCCGTCAGGTCGAGGTGCAGCGTGTCGACGGCCGTGATGAAGGCGAACGCGAACAGTTCGATCGGCGTGTGCAGGATCTCGCGGACCCCCAGTGTGCCGTCCAGGAACCTCCGGTAGTCCTTGCGCAGGCGGCGCTTCAGGTCGTCGAGCGCGTGCAGCGTGTAGGTGTGCGACTGCTGCAGGTCGACGAGGTGGAACGACACCGTGTCCGATGCATCCGCCGTGACCATCGACTCGGCGCAGCGATCGATCGCCATTGCCAGCGCGGGTCGCCCATAGACCACCGCGTGCTCGCCGCTGAGGATCAGCTTGCCCGGGGCGATCGCTTTCACGACGTCTTCTCGTAGATCCGCTTGTGCTGCGTGACCCCCGACAGGCGAAACGGCCCGGTCCGGTACTGCGCGAAGGTGTGATCTCCCCCGTCCGTCGGGAACGCCAGGTTGTAGATGTCTTCGTATTGCCGGTAGCTCAACTCGGTGCGGCCGTCGAGCAGGGCGCGGTGTTCGGCGGCGAACAGCAAGTCGCGATAGCCGGACTGGATCACGCCGCTGAAGAACTCGGCGACGCAGCCCGAACCGTAGCTGAACATCCCGATCCGCTTGCCCGACAAGTCCGTGGCCGACGTATCCAGCAGCGAGGTGAGCGCCACGTAGAGCGACGCCGTGTAGCTGTTCCCGGTGACGGTGTTGTAGCGCAGCGTGTCGCCGATCTGCTCCTGGATCTGCGCGGCGTCCAGCGACTTCCGGTTTGCCTTTGCGAGTCGCTCGTGCGCTTTCTCCGCGATACGCGTGAAGGGCAGGTGGTAGCAGCAGCGGAACAGGTCGTCGAGGGTTCGCCCCGTCCTCGCGTGATACTCCTTCCAGGTCTGCGCGAGCGCGTTGAGATACACGCGCGTCGAGTACTTGCCATCGACGAGCGCCTGGTCGCGGTAATTCGGACGCCAGAAATCCATCACGTCCTCGGTGTGGAGTCCGCTCTGCGTGTCGAGAGCCATCACGCGTGGGTCGCGTGCGACCACCATCGCGACCGCGCCGCAGCCCTGGGTCGGCTCGCCCGGGCTGCCGAGTTCGTAGCGGGCGACATCCGATCCGATCACGAGCACCTTCTTCGCAGCCTGGGTTTCGACCATGGCACGTGCCATCTGCAGCGCGATCGTCGCGCCGTAGCACGCCTGCTTCAGTTCGACCACCCGGCAGCGCGCGGGCAGGCCGAGGAGCTGGTGCACGAAGACACCGCCGGCCTTCGACTGGTCGATGCCGGACTCGGTGGCAAACAGCAGCAAGTCGAAATCGTCCCGGTCGTAGCGGCCGAGCAGCGGCGCCGCCGCGCTGGCCGCCATCGTGACGATGTCCTCGTCCGGCGGGGGAAGGGCCATCTTCTCCTGCCCGA
>JBDHRZ010000161.1:0-6598 GCA_039807845.1 Rhodoferax sp. | reverse complement strand
TCTGGGCCAAGGGCGGCCTGGCGAACAAGGCCATCTCCGCCATGGCGTCGGCGCAAAACGCGCACGGCGGCCAGGAAGGCACGCTGCTGTCGTTCTACGCCACGGCCATGCACTGGGGCGGCATCGTGGTGGCGCCGGGCTTCACCGATCCGGCGATCTTCAAGGTCGGCGGCAACCCCTATGGCTACAGCCACACCCAGGGGCAACCGTTCGGTGACGAGGCCAAGGCCTCGATCGCGCACCAGACCCGCCGTCTGATCGAGGTGGCGAAGAAGCTGGCGTAGCCGGCCCGGCCGCTCCTGTCAACCGGCATTCCATGGACGGGCGCCGCGACGCGGGCCTGACACCGGCCACCGCACGCATTAGCATGACCGGACGAAGCCACGGCGTGCCTAGTGCCGGCGCGCCGGCTCGAGACAGGAGGCCGGTCCATGCATGCAGACACACTGATCCACGGAGCGCAGCTGTTCGACGGCAGCGGCGCGCCGGCACGCGCGGCCGACCTGGCCGTGCGCGACGGACTGATCATCGAGGTCGGCGACTGCCGGGGCACATCGGCTGCGCGCACCATCGACGCCACCGGGCTGGTGCTGGCGCCGGGCTTCATCGACATCCACACCCATTCGGACCTCAGCCTGCTGCTCGACGGCCGCGGCGAGAGCAAGGTCAGCCAGGGCGTGACGACCGAGGTCACGGGCAATTGCGGCTTTTCGCCGTTTCCGATCGACCCGCAACGCATGCAGTTGCACCAGGACCTGATGGCGGGTATCGGCGACGACGCGATGGAGTTCGGCTGGACCGACCTGGAAGGTTACCGCCAGGAGGCGGAGCGCCGCGGCATCGCACTCAACATCGCGCCGCTGGTCGGGCACGGTGCCTTGCGCATCGCCGCCATGGGGGTCGCGAGCCGCGCCGCCGATGCGGCCGAACTCGCCACCATGCAGGCCCTGCTGGCGCGGATGCTCGACCAGGGCGCGTTCGGCCTGACCACCGGGCTGACCTACGTGCCCTCGCGCTACGCGCCGACCGACGAACTCGTTTCCCTGTGCGAAACGCTTGCGCGGCGCCGGCGCATCTACGCGTCGCACGCGCGCGACAGGGACCTGCACGGCGACGACCACCGCTACGCGCCGCTGGAAGAAGCATTGAACCTGGGCCGTGCCACCGGTGCGCGCGTGCAGTATTCGCACGCGGCCATCAACACGCCCGCGCAGTGGGGCAGCGCCGGCCTGTGGACGGCACGCTTCGAGCAGGCCGTGCACGCCGGGGTCGACGCCGCATTCGACGTCTACCCGTACGACGCATCCAGTTCGGCACTCACCCAGTACCTGCCAGCCTGGGTGCAGGAAGGCGGCGTCGCCGCGATGCGCGCGCGCCTGTCCGACCCCGCGGTGATGGAGCGCGCCGAGGCTGAACTCGCCCAGGGCTGGTCGGCGCACCGCATCCCGTGGCTGTGGGATCGCGTCGTGCTCGCGCGCACCGACGGACTGCTCGACGCGAAGGAAGGCCAGAGCATCCAGGCGGCGGCCGCGCAGGCAGGCATGACGCCGGCGCGCTACACGCTGGAGCTGTGTCGCGCGGGCGGCAACCGCGTCATGGTGGTGCTGTTCTACCGCACCGAGGAAGACATGCGCACCTTCCTGACCTGCCGGCATGCCGTGATGGGTTCGGACGGCTCGGCGATCTGCTTCGACCAGGGCAGCCGCAGGCCGCATCCGCGCAACTTCGGCGCGACCGCCCGGGTGCTGGGCCGCTTCGTGCGCGAGTTGCGGGACCTGGACCTGGGCATCGCGATCGCCAAGATGAGCGGGCGCGTCGCCGAACGCCTGCGCATGCGCGACCGCGGCACCCTGGCTCCGGGACTGGCCGCCGACGTGGTGCTGTTCGACGCCGACGAAGTCCGCGACCGTGCCACCTACCTCGCGCCCTGCCAGCAGGCCAGCGGCATCGTGCACGTGTTCGTCAACGGCGTGCCCGTCATCACCGACGGCAAACAAACCGACGCGCGGCCGGGCCGCGTGCTGCGGGCCACGTCATGACCACGGCAGACCAGGCTCGCAGCGGCACGCGGAGCGGCCACCCACCTGCCCTGCCCAACTGGCTTTCGCTGCACGGCCAGGTCGCGGTCGTGACGGGCGGCGGCACCCACCTCGGGCTGGCGATGGCCACCGCGCTGGCCGAACTCGGCGCCACCGCATACCTGCTCGGACGCCGGCTCGACGTGGTGCAGGCGGCCGCCGCCGGTCTGGCGGCGCGCGGACTGCGTGCACACGCGCTGCGCGCGGATGCCGCCGACGAGACGGCGATGGAACGGGTGGTGCAGGACATCGTGCAGCAGCACGGACGGCTCGACGTGATGGTCTGCAACGCCGGCGGCGCGTTCGGCCGCCAGATGGCCCCGGACATATCGACCACCGACCTGGAGGCCACGCTGCGCCTGAACGTGAGCACCACGCTGGTGAGCGCGCAATGCGCGGCACGCGCCATGCGGGCGCGGCGCAGCGGCGCCATCATCACCATCGGCTCGATCCATGCGCTGCTGGGCAGCGATCCGCGGCTGTATGCCCCGGGCATGCAGCGCTCGAGCCAGTCCTACCACGCGGCCAAGGGCGCGATCCTGAACCTGACGCGCGCGCTGGCGTGCGAACTCGCGCAGCACGGCATCACCGTCAACTGCATCAGCCCGGGGCAGATCCCCAAGCCCACACTCGACGCCGCGACGCGCGAGAACTTCCGCCACATGGTGCCGCTCGCTCGCCTGGGTGAGCCACGCGACCTCGCCGGCGCAGTGGCGCTGTTCGCCTCACCGGCCGGCAAGTGGATCACCGGCCAGAACCTGGTGGTGGACGGCGGCTGGTCGGCCTGGTGAACAAGTGGCCCGGTGCGGTCGGGGCACGGTGTTGCACGACGCTTCGCAGCGCTGACCCGAACTGGCCAGAACTGATCCGAACTGATCCGAACTGATCCGAACTGATCCGAACTGATCCGAACTGACCCGAACTGACCGGCGCTGACCGGCGCTGACCGGCGCTGACCGGCGCTGACCGGCGACGGGTCAGCCGATCTGCGCGAGTTCCGCGCCGGGAATCACGCTGCGGCCACCCCGCGGCCACTCGACCCAGACGCCAGCGGCAGTCTGGCCCACGACGAAACCGTCGGTGCGCTGGATCGCACCCCCACGCACGTGGTTGACGCGCGTGCCAGGCGCGAAGCGGGGCGAGGCAAACAGGGACTTGAAGAACAGCAGGATGCTCATGATGTCAGCCAATCGGAATCAGCTATGCGCGCGCAGCCACTGGCGCTCGCGGTATTCCAGCTCGTAGGCGTTCCGCGCGCCGCAGAGGTACTGTTCGAGTGCACGCTGTTCCTGGTCGTTCGCGCGGCGGTTCCAGGCCTGTTGCAGGGTTCGCAGTGCGGACCAGAGGAAATAGAGTTGGTTCATGGTGGGACGATCGCCGCTCAGGGGCGGACGTTTCGATGTACTAGGGGAAAACCCTTATCAGGGAAAACCCCGATTATCTATATCCCACCAGCAAACGGGCCGTGCGAACACAAGCCCACACGTAAATAGTGCCAAATGGACACATTGCTGTGGCGCGGCACCAACAAGCCGTGCCACACGCACGGCAGGCGGGGGCATCGGATCGACCAGCTACCGACTGCGACCCGGTACGAGAGCAGCCCGCAACCAGGTGCGGCACCGGTCGTTGCCCCGACCGTGCCAGGGATCAGCCCGCAGCGCCGCCCAGCCTGTCCAGCATCTCGCTGATCGGCGCGCTCGCCACCGGACGCACCAGCCGTCCCACTTCGCGGCCGTCCTGCAGGAACACCAGCGTCGGCCACAGCTTGACGGCAAACGAACGCCCGAGCGGACGCCCCGCACCGTCCTCCACCTTCAGGTGGCGCACGCCAGGGTGGCCCGCCAGCGCCTGTTCCACCGCCGGCTGCGCCGCCTGACAGTGGCCGCACCAGTCGGTGCCGAATTGCAGCAGGGTCGCACCGGGCAGCGCGTCGATCGCGGTGCGCTCGGGCTGTTCAACGGAGAAGGGTTGGGTCATGAGGCCATTATCAACCGATGGACAAAGCCATCCGGCACCACCCGTCGACCCGTCCGATTCGACCCTCCAGACGGTATCGATCGGTGTGGCAATTTGCTGTCGTGGCATCGCCGCGCTACCATGCCGCGCAGGAGCGTCCACCATGACCGAGAAGCCGGTACTGCAACTGCACGTCCCAGAGCCGACGGGCCGGCCCGGACACGCGACGGACTTCTCCTACCTGCGCCTGTCCGGGGCCGGGGCGCTGCGCCGCCCGCCGGTGGACACGACGCCGGCCGACACCGGTGACCTGGCCGATGGCCTGATCCGCGTGCTGGGCGACGATGGACTGGCGCACGGCCCGTGGGCGCCGGAGCTGGGCACCGACCCGTTGCGCGCCGGCCTGCGCGCCATGCTGCGCACGCGCGCCTACGACGCACGCATGCTCACCGCGCAGCGGCAGAAGAAGATTTCGTTCTACATGGTGTGCCTGGGCGAGGAAGCTGTGTCGGTGGCGCATGCGCAGGCGCTGCAGCCCGGCGACATGTGCTTTCCGACCTACCGCCAGCAGGGCCTGCTGCTGGCGCGCGAGGACATCGACATGGTGGAGCTGATCTGCCAGCTGATGTCCAACGAGCGCGATCCGCTCAAGGGCCGCCAGTTGCCCATCATGTACTCGTACAAGCGCGCGGGCTTCTTCTCGATCTCGGGCAATCTGGCCACCCAGTTCGTGCAGGCGGTGGGCTGGGCCATGGCCTCGGCGATCAAGGGCGACAGCCGGATCGCCTCGGGCTGGATCGGCGACGGCGCCACCGCCGAGGCGGACTTCCATACCGCGCTCACGTTCGCGCACGTGTACCGCGCGCCAGTGATCCTCAACGTGGTGAACAACCAGTGGGCGATCTCGACCTTCCAGGCCATCGCCGGCGGCGAGGCGACCACCTTTGCCGGGCGCGGCGTGGGCTGCGGCATCGCCTCGCTGCGCGTGGACGGCAACGACTTCCTCGCCGTGTACGCGGCCTCGCAGTGGGCGGCCGAGCGGGCGCGACGCAACCTCGGCCCGACGCTGATCGAGTGGGTCACCTACCGCGGCGGCGCCCATTCCACCTCGGATGACCCCTCGCGCTACCGCCCGGCCGACGACTGGTCGCACTTTCCCCTGGGCGACCCCGTGGCGCGGCTGGCGCAGCACCTGGAGTTGCGCGGCGCCTGGTCGAAGGAAGAGCACGAGGCTGCGCGCAAGGAATTCGACGCCGAAGTGGCTGCAGCGCTGAAGAAAGCCGAACGCTACGGCTCGCTCAGCAAGGGGCATCTGGCGGGAGCGGCCACGATGTTCGACGACGTGTACGAGCACATGCCCGCGCACCTGCAGGCGCAGCGCCGCGAACTGCTCGGAGGCTGACCGTGCAGATGAGCATGATCCAGGCCCTGCGCTCGGCGATGGACGTGATGCTCGCGCGCGACGCCGACGTGGTCGTCTACGGTCAGGACGTCGGCTATTTCGGCGGCGTGTTCCGCTGCACCGATGGGCTGCAGAAGAAGTACGGCAAGACGCGCGTGTTCGATGCGCCGATCAGCGAAAGCGGCATCGTCGGCACCGCGATCGGCATGGCGGCCTACGGGCTGCGCCCGGTGGTCGAGGTGCAGTTCGCCGACTATGCCTATCCCGCCTACGACCAGATCGTCTCCGAGGCGGCGCGACTGCGCTACCGCTCGGCGGGCGACTTCACGGCGCCGCTCACCATCCGCATGCCGTGCGGCGGTGGCATCTACGGCGGCCAGACGCACAGCCAGAGCCCCGAGGCGCTGTACACGCACGTGAGCGGGCTGCGCACGGTGATGCCGTCCAACCCGTACGACGCCAAGGGCCTGCTCATCAGCAGCATCGAGAACGACGACCCGGTGATCTTCCTCGAGCCCAAGCGGCTGTACAACGGGCCGTTCGACGGCCACCACGACCGGCCCGCCACGGCGTGGACGGGGCACGCGCTGGCCGACGTGCCCGAGGACTACTACACCGTGCCGCTGGACAGCGCCAGCGTGTTCCGTGCGGGCCGCACGGTGACGGTGCTGGCCTACGGCACCATGGTGTACGTGTGCGAGGCGGCTGCGGCCGAGAGCGGCGTGGACGCCGAGATCATCGACCTGCGCAGCCTCTGGCCGCTGGACCTGCAGACCATCGTCACCTCGGTCAGGAAAACCGGCCGCTGCGTGGTGGTGCACGAGGCCACGCGCACCAGCGGCTTTGGCGCCGAACTCGTCGCGCTGGTGCAGGAACACTGCTTCTACCACCTGGAGGCGCCGATCGAACGCGTGGCCGGTTGGGACACGCCCTACCCGCATGCACAGGAGTGGGCGTACTTTCCCGGGCCCGCGCGCGTGGCAGCAGCGCTCAGACGCTGCACGGAGGAGTGAACACCATGGCCCTGCACCCCGTGCGCATGCCCGACCTGGGCGAGGGCTTTTACTGGTACACCGGCGCCATCACCTACCAACTGGGCAACATCCTGCTGCTGTTGCACCTGGGCTTGCTGGTGCCGGGCGATCAGAAGAAGACCGGG
>JBDHRZ010000160.1:0-6629 GCA_039807845.1 Rhodoferax sp. | reverse complement strand
GCCGCGTCGATCACCTCTGGATCGGCGGTGACGTGGACCCGGTACCCGTCCCCGCGCGCAGCCTGTTGCACGGCGTTCGCAACCGAGCGCAGGTTGCCCATGCCGTAGTCGACGACTGCCACTGTCCTGTCACGCACCGTAGCCATGAGGAAGACGCTGTTGCGATCGATGCAGGCGCGCTGCGCGGCCCGGTCCTGGTTTCAGAGCGAACCCTTGGTGGACGCGACCACACCGGGCGAGCGGGGGTCGAGTTCGACCGCCTGGCGCAAGGCGCGGGCGAACGCCTTGAACACGCTTTCGCACTGGTGGTGGGCGTTCTCGCCGCGCAGGTTGTCGATGTGCACGGTGGCGAAGGCGTGATTCACGAAGCCCTGGAAGAATTCATGTGCCAGTTGGCTGTCGAACGTCCCGATCATCGCGCTCGTGAACGGCACCTGCATGATCAGGCCCGGACGGCCGGAGAAATCGATCACGACCCGGCTGAGCGCCTCGTCCAGCGGCACGTAGGCATGGCCGAAGCGCCGGATGCCCTTGCGGTCCCCGAGCGCCTGGTGCATCGCCTGGCCGAGCGTGATGCCCACGTCCTCGACCGTGTGGTGTCCATCGATATGCAGGTCGCCCTCGGCCTGGACGTCGAGATCGAGCAGCGCATGGCGCGCGATCTGGTCGAGCATGTGGTCGAAGAACCCGATGCCGGTGTGCAGGTTCGCGCGGCCGCTGCCATCGAGGGCCAGCCGCACGGCGATGCGGGTTTCGGCGGTATTGCGGCTGACCGCGGCGACACGCGCCGCGCCCGCACCGGTTGCCGATGCGCTCGTCATAGGGACTCCTTCAACGCGGACACCATGGCCCGATTCTCCTGCGCCAGCCCGACTGTCAGGCGCAGGCAATTGGCCAGCAGCGGGTGCAGGCCCGAGACGTTCTTCACCAGCACCCCGCGCGCGCGCATGCCGGCAAATACCCGGGCGGCGACGTCACCGTCACCGTCCAGCCGCACCAGGACCATGTTCGCATCGCTGGGAAAGACCCGCAAGCCGGGCAGGCGCGACAACGCGTCGAGCAGCCAGGCGCGCTGCGCGACGATGCCGCGCGCCTGCTCGGCAAACACGTCGCTGTGCTCCAGCGCGAACAAGCCGCACTCGGCGTTGAGCACGCTGATGTTGTAGGGCGGTCGCACCTTGTTGAGTTCGGCGATCAGCGCCGCCGGACCGGCCAGGTAGCCGATGCGCGCCCCGGCCAGGCCGAACTTGCTCATCGTGCGCATCAGCAGCACGTGCGCATGGCGCGGCAACCGCTCGATGAAGCTCCTGCCGGCAAACGGCTGATAGGCCTCGTCGATCACGACGAAACCCGGCGCAGCGTCGATCACCGCCTGCATGGCACAGTCGTCCCACAGGTTCGCGGTCGGGTTGTTCGGGTAGGCGAGGTAGACCAGCGCCGGCTGGTGGCGCGCGATCGCCTGCAGCATGGCCGCGGCATCGAGCGTGAAGTCTGCTGCCAGCGGCACGCCGACGAAGCGCAGGCCCTGCAGCTGCGCGCTCATGGCGTACATCACGAAGCCCGGCACCGGGGCCATGATCGTCGCACCCGGCACGTCCAGCGCCAGCGCCAGCAGGGCGATGAGTTCGTCCGAACCGTTGCCCAGCATCAGTTCGAACCCCGCCGGCAGTTGCGCATGCGACGCGAGCGCCCGACGCAGCGCCTGCACCTGGTTGCCCGGGTAGCGATTGAGCGCCAGCGCACCCAGGCGACGCCCCAGCTCCTGCTGCAACGGCACGCTCAGGCGATGCGGGTTCTCCATCGCGTCGAGCTTGATCAGGCCGCTCGATTCCTGCACCGCATAGGCGTGCATGGACGCAACGTCCCGGCGGACATGGCGCGCGATGCGCTCGGACAAGGGGGTCGTGGTGGTCATCACCGTTCACCGCAAACGCAATTCGGCGGCCAGTGCGTGCGCCGACAGGCCTTCACCGCGTGCCAGCGCCGAGGCCACCCGACCGAGTTGCCGCGCCGCTTCGGCGCTGACTTCGATCAGGCTGCTGCGCTTCTGGAAATCGTACACGCCCAGCGGGCTGGAGAACCGCGCCGTCGCGCCGGTGGGCAGCACATGGTTCGGGCCGGCGCAGTAGTCGCCCAGACTCTCACTGGTGTACACGCCCAGGAAGATGGCCCCGGCGTGGCGCAGCAGAGGCTCCCAGCGATGCGGTTCGCGGCTGCTCACCTCCAGGTGCTCGGGCGCGATCTGGTTGCTCAGCGCGCACGCCTCCTCCATCGAACGGGTATGCACCAGCACGCCGCGCCCGTTCAGGCTGGCCGCGATCGTCGAACGCCGCGGCATGGAAGGCAACAGGCGATCGATCTCGGCCTGCACGCGCTCGATGTAGTCGGCATCCGGGCACAACAGGATGCTCTGCGCCAGTTCGTCGTGCTCCGCCTGGCTGAACAAGTCCATCGCCACCCACTCGGGCGGCGCCGATCCGTCGGCCAGCACCAGGATCTCGCTCGGCCCGGCAATCATGTCGATGCCGACCTGACCGAACACCTGGCGCTTGGCGGCGGCCACGTAGGCGTTGCCCGGACCGGTGATCTTGTCGACCTTCGGCACGGTCTGCGTGCCGTAGGCCAGCGCCGCCACCGCCTGCGCCCCTCCGATGGTGAACACGCGCGACACGCCCGCCAGGTGCGCGGCAGCGAGCACCAGCGGATTGCGCTCTGCCTGCCCGGTGCCGCTGCCCGCGGCGGCAGGCGTGGGCACCACCATGATGATCTCTCCGACGCCAGCCACCTGGGCGGGTATGGCGTTCATCAGGACCGACGACGGGTAGGCCGCCTTGCCGCCAGGCACGTAGATGCCGACCCGATCCAGCGGCGTGACCTTCTGCCCCAAAAGGCTGCCCTGGGCATCGCGATAGCTCCAGCTCTGCCCGCACGCCTGCTTCTGCGCCTCGTGGTAGCTGCGGATGCGATCGGCCGCGAACACCAGGGCCTCGCGCTGCGTGGCCGGGATCCGGTCGAAGGCCGCCTGCAATTGCGCCGCGTCCAGTTCGAGGGCCGCCAAGCTGCCGGCACGCACCCCGTCGAAGCGCTCCGTGGCCTCCAGCACCGCCGCATCGCCGCGCTGGCGCACATCGGCCAGGATCTCCGAGACGCGCTGCTCGATCGCCGCATCGGTGCTGTCCGACCAGGACAGCCGCGCACGCAGGGCGGCCTCGAAGCCGACATCGCCCGTGGACAGGCGCAAGGGTCGCGCAGACAGCGTCATGCACCGCGCTCCGGCGGCGGGCGCACGACCGCGGCGAACGCCTCGATGATGCGCCGGATCGGCGCCTGCTTGAGCTTGAGCGCGGCCTGGTTCACGACCAGGCGCGAACTGATGTCCATGATATGTTCGACCTCCACCAGCTGGTTGGCGCGCAGGGTGCTGCCGGTCGAGACCAGGTCGACGATCGCATCGGCCAGGCCCGTGAGGGGCGCCAGCTCCATGCTGCCGTAGAGCTTGACGAGGTCGGCATGGACCCCCTTGGCGGCGAAGAAGTCGCGCGCGATCGCCATGTATTTCGTCGCCACCGTCAGGCGCGCGCCCTGGCGCACGCTGGACGCGTAGTCGAATCCCTGGCGCACCGCCACGCTGATGCGGCAGCGCGCGATCTGCAGATCGAGCGGCTGGTACAGGCCTGCACTGCCGTGTTCGAGCAAGGTGTCCAGGCCGGTGATGCCCATGTCGGCACCGCCGTACTGCACGTAGGTCGGCACGTCGGTCGCCCGCACGACCAGCACGCGCACGTCCGGCCGCTGCGTGTCCAGGATCAGCTTGCGGGATTTCTCCGGGTCGTCGCGCACCAGGATGTCGGCCGCCTGCAGCAGCGGCAGCGCCTCCTCGAAGATGCGCCCCTTGGACAAGGCCAGCGTGATCACGGCTCCCTCCTCACGCGGACACACGTTCGATCTCCGCACCCAGCGCCTGCAGCTTGGCCTCCATCCGGTCGTAGCCACGGTCCAGGTGATAGATGCGGTCGACCACCGTCTCGCCCTCTGCCACCAGCCCCGCGATCACCAGGCTGGCCGAAGCGCGCAGGTCGGTGGCCATGATGGTCGCACCCGAGAGCGTAGCCACGCCGTGCACCACCGCGCGGCGGCCATCGATCTGGATCTTCGCACCCAGGCGCAATAGTTCGTTCACGTGCATGAAGCGATTCTCGAAGATGGTCTCGGTGACGCTCGCCGTTCCTTCGGCAATGCAGTTGAGCGCCATGAACTGCGCCTGCATGTCGGTCGGGAACCCGGGGTACTCGCTGGTGCGAAAACTCTGCGCCCTGAGCCGGCCGCTGGATCGGATCCGGATGCCGCCATCGACCGCGTCGATCTGCGCTCCCGCCGCCTGCAGCTTTTCGATCACCGCCTCCAGATGGTCGGACCTCCCCCCCGCCAGCAGCACGTCGCCGCCGGTGGCGGCCACCGCACACAGGAAGGTACCGGCCTCGATGCGGTCCGCCACCACGCGATGCCGGCAGCCATGCAGCTGCGCCATCCCCTGCACCACGATGCGGCTGCTGCCGTGGCCCTGGATCCTGGCACCCATGGCGATCAGCATTTCCGCCAGGTCCACGATCTCGGGCTCCTGGGCAGCGTTCTCCAGCACGGTCTCGCCATCGGCCAGCGTCGCGGCCATGAGGAAATTCTCGGTGCCGGTGACAGTCACCATGTCGGTGGTGATGCGCGCTCCGACAAGCCTGGACAGTCCCGGGCGCAGGCGCGCGATCATGTAGCCGTGCTCGACCACGATGTCGGCCCCCATCGCCGTCAAACCCATGATGTGCTGGTCGACCGGACGCGAGCCGATCGCGCAGCCGCCGGGCAACGACACCGTGGCCTCGCCGCAGCGCGCCAGCAGGGGGCCGAGCGCCAGCACCGACGCACGCATCGTCTTCACCAGATCGTACGGAGCCTCGGGCGTGGTCAAGGTGGAGGCATCGATGCGCAGCGCATCGTCGTCGCCGCGTGCGGCTTCCACGCCCATGTTGCGGATCAGCCGCATCATCGTGCTGACGTCCCGCAGGCGCGGTACGTTCTCCAGCACGACCGGTTCGCGCGTCATCAGGCTGGCGCACAACTCCGGCAAGGCGGCGTTCTTTGCCCCGGAAATCGGGACCACGCCGGCCAATGGCCGGCCGCCGCGGATGAGCAGCCTATCCATGCGACTTCCATTCGGCGCTGGTCATGGTCTTCATGGACAGTGCGTGTACCTCGTCGGCCTGGATCCTGTTGCCCAGTGCGGCATACACCATCTGGTGACGCGCAATCTGGCGCTTGCCTTCGAAGGCATCCGACACGATGGTCGCGTACCAATGGCGACCGTCGCCTTCGAGCGCGCAATGGCTGCAGTCGAGCGAGGACGTGATGATGGACTGGAGTTCTTCGGCGGTCATGTGGGCAGGATTCCTTCAGCTGCGGATCTTGTAGCCGGTGCGCAGCAGGTGCACGGCGACGGCACCCGCGGCGAGCGAAGCCGCGGCGACGATCGCCAGGCTCAGCCAGGGCGAGACGTCGCTGCGGCCGAAGAAGCCGAACCGGAAGCCGTCGATCAGGTAGAAGAACGGGTTGAGGTGGCTCACCCCCTGCCAGAACGGCGGTAGCGAGTTGATCGAATAGAACACGCCGCTGAGGAAGGTCATCGGCATCACGATGAAGTTCTGGAACGCCGCCAACTGGTCGAACTTCTCCGCCCACAGGCCGGCGATCAGGCCCAGGGCGCCCATCAACGCGCCTCCGAGCACGGCAAACACCAGAATCCAGCCGAACGCGTCGATCTGGGGTGCGGCAAACCAGCAGGTTGCCAGCCAGACCCCGGCACCGACAGCCAGGCCACGCACCACCGAGGAAGCGACATAGGCGAAAAACCAGTGCCAGGGCGACAGCGGCGTGAGCAGCAGGAACACCAGGTTGCCCATCACCTTGCTCTGGATCATCGACGAGGAACTGTTCGCAAAGGCGTTCTGCAGCATGCTCATCATCACCAGCCCGGGGACCAGGAACGCCGTGTAGGCGATCGTGTCATAGACCTTCACGCGGCCCTCCAGCACATGCCCGAAGACCAGCAGGTACAGGATCGCGGTGAGCACGGGGGCGCCGATCGTCTGCAAGGCAACACGCCAGAAACGCAGCACTTCCTTCTGGAACAAGGTCCGCCAACCGACCGCCGCCGCGCCGGCGTGCGCCTGCGCGGTCGGCAGCACCATGGGCGTGGACAGTTCACCAGACATGGTCGGCGACCTCGTCGGCATTGCGCGCCATCACGTCCACGAAGACGTCCTCCAGGTCCGCATTGCGCACTTCCACGTCGCGCGCCTTCAGGCCGGCTTCGCGCACCAGCGCCAGGTAGCGCTCGATCTCCAGCGCGTCGCGCGCGGGGAACTGGACGACGCGCCCGGTGACGCGCGCGCGCGCGGCCAGCGGCGCGGGCAATTCGGCATCGACCTTGAAGCGCAACACGCTGGCCGACTCTGCTTCCAGCAAGTCGCTGGTGCGCCCGAGCGCGACCACCCGGCCACTCTTGAGCATCGCGACCCGGCCGCACAGGGCTTCAGCCTCTTCCAGGTAATGCGTGGTCAGCAGCACCGTGTGGCCCTGGC
>JBDHRZ010000159.1:0-6645 GCA_039807845.1 Rhodoferax sp. | reverse complement strand
GTGGGTCGTCTTCCGGAATGCCGGCTTCGACCTTGCCCACCAGGTCGGCACCGACGTCGGCGCCCTTGGTGAAGATGCCGCCGCCCAGCCGCGCGAAGATCGAGATCAGCGAAGAGCCGAAGGCCAGGCCGATCAGCGGGTTCAGCGCCTTCGGGTCGGCTTGCGCGCCGCCCAGGAACCAGTAGAACCCGGTCACGCCCAGCAGGCCCAGGCCCACCACCAGCATGCCGGTGATGGCACCGCCACGGAACGCGACGTCCAGCGCCGGGCCGATGCCCTTGGTGGCAGCCTGCGCGGTACGCACGTTGGCGCGCACCGAGACGTTCATGCCGATGAAGCCGCACGCGCCCGAGAGCACCGCGCCGACGACGAATCCGATCGCGGACGCGCCGTCGAGGAATACTCCGATCAGGATCGCCAGCACGATGCCCACGATGGAGATCGTCTTGTACTGGCGTGCCAGATAGGCTGCTGCGCCGGTCTGGATCGCGGATGCGATCTCCTGCATGCGCGGATTGCCGGCGTCCTGGGAAAGAATCCAGCTGCGGGTCCAGATGCCGTATGCCACGGCAATGAGACCGCAGACAAGTGCCAGTATCAGCACCGGATTGCCTGTCATAGTCATACTCCTGCGTCAATGCGAGGCAGCGCGCAGCACCTGGTGCATGTGGCCACCCCGCTTCAGTCCATGGATTTGCTTGTCTTCGTGGGCACAACGCTCGCCGTGCCCGGCTGCGTTGCTTCCTCGTGCGTCCAGGACAGGAGACGATTGGCCAACCCATGGACTGTAACTGATAACAACAGGAATCAGCCCGTCTGAGGCCGGGCGTCAGTAGAATCCGCGCTCAAATCAGGCTACGGCCTGTGTGTTTGGCGCAACAGATCGGCCGTTGGCCCAGATCCCGACAGGCTCCTGGGCGCGCTGCAGTGCTGTGCCTGTGCAATGGAGCCCGCTATCCATGTCCCTGGACAACGTCACCCCCGGCCCGCAGGTGCCCGACGCGTTCAACGTCATCATCGAAATTCCGATGAACGCCGACCCGGTCAAGTACGAGGTCGACAAGGACTCCGGTGCGATCTTCGTCGATCGCTTCATGAGCACGTCGATGCATTACCCGACCAACTACGGCTACGTGCCGCGCACGATCAGCGGGGATGGGGATCCGGTGGATGTGCTGGTGATCACGCCGGTGCCGCTGATCCCGGGCGTGGTCGTGACCTGCCGGCCGATCGGCATCTTGCTCATGCAGGACGAGGCGGGCGAAGACGGCAAGGTGCTGGCGGTGCCGGTGGACCGGATCCTGTCGATCTACAGCCAGTGGCAGAAGCCCGAGGACCTCAACCCGCTGCGCCTGAAGACGATCGCGCACTTCTTCGAGCACTACAAGGACCTGGAGAGCGGCAAGTGGGTCAAGATCCTGGGCTGGCAGGGTGCCGACGCAGCGCGCAAGGAAATCATGGACGGCATTGCGAACTACCAGCGCCGGCAGGCGTGAGGGAGAGCAGATCGTGACTTTGAAGCTGTGCGGCTTTTCGGCCAGCAACTACTACAACCAGATCAAGCTGCAATTGCTGGAAAAGCAGCTGCCGTTCGAGGAGGAGATGGTCCGGGTCGGGAGCCCGGACGCGGCCCTGCTGGAGCGCTCGCCGATGGGCAAGGTGCCGTTCCTGGACACCGGAGCGGGCTGCATTTCCGAGTCGCTGGCGTGTGCCGAGTACCTCGAGGCGCGCTATCCGCAGCATGCCTTGCTGCCGTCCGATCCGTTTGCGGCGGCCAAGGTGCGCGAACTGGTGCTCTACATCCAGCTGCACCTGGAACTGGTGGCGCGCGAGTTGTACCCGCAGGCGTATTTCGGAGGCAAGGTCTCCGATGAAGTGAAGGCGCGTGCGCGCCCGCTGCTGGTGCGCGGCGTCGCCGCATTCGGCCGGCTCGCGATGTTCAAGCCCTTCGTGGCCGGTGACCAGTTCAGCCTGGCCGACTGCGCTGCCATCATCCACCTGCCGGTGATCGCAGGCGCGTGCCGGAACATCTACGGTGAGGATCTGCTGGCGGCGCTTCCGGTGCGCGACTACCTCAAGGCCATGGGTGAGCGACCGGCGGTGGCGCGGGTGAACGCCGATCGCAAGGCCGACACCCAGCGCATGCTGTCCGAACTCGCGCCCGCCAGGCACTGACGCACGCCGCGGTGCCGGCCCGGCGGTCGTGCCTGGCCGGTTCCCCCACAGGGCCGGTTCGCGCGCACGGTCGGTGCACGCGCGGGGCCGTTTCGCTTCGCACGGGTTCGGTTCAGTGCGAGGCCGGCTTGAACGGGCTGTGCCGTTCCAGTTCCCCCAGGTAGGAGCCGATCGCGGTTTCCTCGCGCTGCAGGAAGTCTTCCACGGCCTGCGCGAAGGCGGGATGCGCCAGCCAGTGGGCGCTGGTCGTGCGCACCGGCAGCAGGGCGCGTGCCATCTTGTGTTCGCCCTGCGCGCCGCCTTCGAAGCGCTGCAGTCCGTGCGCGATGCACCAGGCGAGCGGCTGGTAGTAGCACGCCTCGAAGTGCAGGCAGTCGACCCGCTCCAGTGCGCCCCAATAGCGGCCGTAGGCAGTGCCAGCCGGTCCCCCGGCGCCGCCCGAGAGCGCGATCAGGCTGGCAGCGATCGCCCGGCCCGCGCGCTCGGCAATGAACAGCAGCCAGTTCTCGGGCATCTGGCGGGCCATGTGCCGGAAGAAGTCCCGCTTGAGGTAGGGCGGGTTGTCGTGTTCGAGGTAGGTGCGCTCGTAGCAGCGGTAGAAGAAGTCCCAGTCGGCGGCCTGGATGGCGCTGCCGTGCGCGTGGCGGAACGTCACACCGGCCTGTTCGATCTTGCGTCGCTCCTGCCGGATCTTCTTGCGCTTGTCCTGCTGCAGCGACGCCAGGAAATCGTCGAAATCCCGGTAGCCGCCTGGCCGGTTGGTCCAGTGGAACTGCACCGTGTGGCGCAGCATCATGCCGACGTCCCGGCAGGCCGCGACGTCGTCTTCACCGGCAAACAGCACATGCAGAGAGGACAGGCCCTCATGCCGGCACCATTGCACCAGCGCGTGCGCCAGCGCGCGGCGCGCCGACGCATCGCGTGCCAGCAGCCGCGCGCCGGGGACGGGCGTGAAGGGTGACGCCACCAGGGCCTTGGGGTAATACGGCAGAGCATGCTGCCGATAGGCGTTCGCCCACGCATGGTCGAACACGTATTCGCCATAGGAATGCGTCTTGAGGTACAGCACGCAGGTGGCGTGCAGTTCGGGCGGACGCCCGTGCGGCGTGCGCCATGCGGCGATGCAGCGCGGCGTCCATCCGGTTTCGGGGCAGGCACTGGCGCTCGCCTGCATCGCCTGCAGGTACTCGTGGCGCATGAACGGCGTGGCTGCGTCCTGCGCCAGCAGCAGGCGGTTCCAGTCTGTGCGCCCGATCCGCAACGGTGAATCGAGTACCTCGATGACATAATCCTGCGCACTCACGCCGTACCCCCGAGCGCAGTACCCGCGCAGGGCGCCCTGATGATCGGGGCGCCGATACCCGGCGCGTCTTCAACCGCAGTTCGTGTTTCCATGACTCTCAAGATCTGTGTGGCCCAACTGAACTTCGTGGTGGGGGACGTCACGGGCAATGCGCAACGGATCATCGAAGCGGCACGTTCGGCCTACCGTGACGGCGCGCGCCTGGTGCTCACGCCCGAACTGGCCATTTGCGGCTACGCGGCCGAGGACCTGTTCCTGCGCCCGGCGTTCGTCCAGGCCTGTGAGCAGGCCGTGCAGGTGGTGGCAGGCGCGCTGGCCGGTCTGCCGGGTCTGTCGGTGGTGGTCGGCCACCCGCGTGCCATCGTCGGCCGCAGCGCCGCAGTCCCGGCGCCGCCGTGCCACAACGCGGCCAGCGTGCTGCGCGAGGGACGCCTCGTGCACACCTACGCCAAGCGCGCATTGCCGAACTACCGGGTGTTCGACGAATGCCGCTATTTCGCTCCGGGCGATGCGGTCGGCGTGTTCGATGCCGGGGAAGGCGCGGACCGGGTGCGCGTCGGCTTGCTGATTTGCGAGGACGCCTGGTACGAGGAGCCGGCGTGGCTGGCTCGCCAGGCCGGTGCGCAATTGCTGGCAGTGCTCAACGCTTCCCCGTTTCACCTCGGCAAGCGCCAGGAGCGCGAGCAGGTCATGCGTGCACGGGTGCAGGCCTGCGGCCTGCCGCTGATCTATGCCCACCTGGTGGGCGGGCAGGACGAGATGGTGTTCGAGGGGTATTCGTTCGCGCTGGCTGCCGATGCCCGCCTGGCCGGGCGGGCGCCGGGCTTTCGCGAGCAGTTGTTCGCGCTCGAGGCGCAAGCGGTGGATGGCGTGCTGCAACTCGAGGCCGCGCTTGCACCGCAGCAGGACGCCGACGCCGACCTGTGGGACGCGCTGGTGCTGGGGGTGCGCGACTACGTCGGCAAGAACGGCTTTGCGGGCGTGTTGCTGGGCCTGTCCGGCGGCATCGACTCGGCGCTGGTGCTTGCCATTGCGGTCGATGCCCTGGGCGCGGCGCGGGTGCGCACCGTGATGATGCCCTCTCCGTATACGGCTGCGATCAGCCGCATCGACGCCAGCGAGATGGCGCAGCGCATGGGCGTGCGCTACGAGGAGATTGCGATCGCACCGCTGTTCGATGCCTTCCGACAGGCCCTGGCCGCGGCGTTTGCCGGCCTGGCTGAAGACGCGACGGAGGAGAACATCCAGGCGCGCGTGCGCGGAACCTTGCTGATGGCCTTGTCGAACAAGTCCGGTGCCATCGTGCTCACCACCGGCAACAAGAGTGAACTGGCAACCGGTTATTGCACCCTGTATGGCGACATGGCCGGCGGCTTTGCGGTCATCAAGGACCTGGCCAAGACCACCGTCTACCGGCTGGCGCGCTGGCGCAATGCGCATGACCCGTACGGCAACGGCAGCGCGCCCATTCCCGAGCGCATCATCACACGGGCGCCGAGCGCCGAATTGCGCCCCGACCAGACCGACCAGGACAGCCTTCCGCCTTACGATGTGCTCGACGCGATCATCGAGCGCTACATGGAAAACGACGAGACGATCGAAGCCATCGTCGCCGCCGGTTTCGATGCGGCCGTGGTGCAGCGCGTGGCAAGGTTGATCCGGCTCAACGAGTACAAGCGCCGCCAGGCGCCGATAGGCATCCGGGTCACGCAGCGTGGCTTCGGCAAGGACTGGCGCTACCCGATCACCAACCGGTTCTCCGGGTAGGAGTCTGTCGGGGAGCGCGCGCAAACCGCGCTATCCTACAGGGGTTGCAGCCTGCCATCGGAGGGGGGCCCTTGCGGGCCTGCCTGGTGCGCCGGGCCGATGCGCACTTTCACGTTCCCAGCCAGATCCACCATGAAACAGATCACTGCCATCATCAAACCGTTCAAGCTCGAAGAAGTGCGCGAAGCGCTGGCCGACTGCGGCGTTACCGGCCTGACCGTCACCGAGGTCAAGGGCTTTGGCCGCCAGAAGGGGCATACGGAGTTATATCGTGGCGCCGAATACGTGGTCGACTTCCTGCCCAAGGTGAAGGTCGAAGTGGTCGTGCGCACCGAGGACCTGGACCGCTGCGTCGACGCCATCGTGAAAGCCGCGCGCACCGGCAAGATCGGGGACGGCAAAATCTTCGTAACCCCGGTCGAACGCACCGTGCGCATCCGCACCGGCGAGCAGGACGAAACAGCTGTGTAATGCCTTGTGTGCCAGACCAAGAAATCGCGTAGCGATTTTTGCTCTGGCACCAACATCTCGTAGCTGTCGGCTGTCCGCCTTGTGTGCCAGACCAAGAAATCGCGTAGCGATTTTTGCTCTGGCACCAACATCTCGTAGCTGTCGGCTGTCCGCCTTGTGTGCCAGACCAAGAAACAAGCGTAGCGATTTTTGCTCTGGCACCAACATCTCGTAGCTGTCGGCTGTCCGCCTTGTGTGCCAGACCAAGAAACAAGCGCAGCTACGAACCCCAGCGCTGCCACGCGGCGGCGCACCAGATGCTGCCGCACAGGAGCAGGCTGAGCAGGACAGCGGCACTTCCCATGTCCTTGGCGCGCTTGGACAGCGGATGCCACTGCGGGCCGATCCGGTCGATGGCTGCCTCGATGCCGGAGTTGAGCAACTCGACGATCAGCACCAGCAGCACCGAGCCGGCCAGCACGGCACATTCGACCCAGCCGCGGCCCAGCCACAGGGACAGCGGCAGCATCACCAGCGCGGCGAGCGCCTCCTGGCGGAACGCCGCCTCGTTCCAGCCGGCGCGCAGGCCGGCGAGCGAATACAGCAGGGCGTGCCAGATGCGATGCAGCCCCTTGCGGTCCTTCTGCGGGTTCGCTGCGGGTGGTGATGGGGAATCGACAGGTTGCATGGTGCCATTGTCCTGCAGCCTGGAGCCTGTCGCCGGCCCTCGCGGCTTCGGCTGCCCGGACCGGCCGCGGCTGGCCCGAGGCGTTCTCAGGGCCTGCCGGTCCTGGGCCGGTGTACCAGCCGCGTGCCCGCGATCGCGTCGTGCCAGAACTGTCGCTGGGGATGGAAGCGGCTCAGCAGGGCCCAGACCAGGATCCATCCGATGGCAATCACCGTGGTCTCGCCGCCATCGAGCCCGGACCGGGCGCTGAGTGCCAGCGGGG
>JBDHRZ010000158.1:0-6674 GCA_039807845.1 Rhodoferax sp. | reverse complement strand
AGGAGATCGCCAAGGTTGAGAGGTTCTTGCAATGCGGGCATTTCAGGCTCCATTCAGATTCATTGAGATCCGAGGCGGCTCTTCACGGCCTGGACCAGGGGGTTGTGGGGTGATGCCGGATTGCCTGCGTTGGCAGCAGCCACGGCGGCTTGCGGGTCGATGCGACTGACGATCTCGGGCGAAGCGTCGGCCTGCGCCGCGAGCAACTGGTTACGCACTTGGGCCGGGGCTGTTTGGGCTTCAAGGAAGCCCGCGATCAGGTCGGTTCGCCCGGCCAGCGTGCAGGTCTGGGCGATTTCCACGGCATCAGCCACGGTCATTGCCGTGGTGGCTGCCGGTTGAGGAGGACTGACAACAGGATCAGTAGCAAGCCGATCAGGAGCAGCGGGGTCGGTTCGATCATTCATAAAAGACTCCATCTGGAGGTTGCGGGAAGAGCCCGAGTGGCTCACCCGGGCCGGATGGCCCGGCTGTGAGGTGTCCAGATTCGGGAGTGAGGAAACAGATTCGAGGAGTTGCGCCAGGGCGTCGTCGAAGGTGCCGATGGCATCCGCCAGCCCGATCGCCACGGCGGCTTGCCCGAAGAAAAGACCGGCCTCGGTGTCGCGGACCGTGGATGGGTCGATGCCCCGATTGCGGGCCACCGTTTCGACGAACAGGCCGTAGATGCGATTGACCTCGGCTTTGAGGAAGGCGTGGGCTTCGCTGGAAATCGGCTCGTGCGGGTTGAGATCGTTCTTGCGATCACCAGCAAACACGGCGGTGTAGCGAACGCCGTCCTGCACATCCTTCTCGGACTGGTCGACGTGCATGGCAATGACGCCAATCGAGCCAACACCGCCAGTGCGCGAGACGAAGACCTTGCTGGCAGCAGATGCCAGTGCGTAGGCCGCCGAGAAGGCCATGTCGTTGGCCACGGCCCAGACGGGCTTGATCTGGCTTGCTGCACGAATGCGGTCGGCCAGATCGAACACGCCACCGGACTCGCCACCCGGCGAATCGATGTCGAGCAGGATGGCCGCAACCTCTGGACTGGCCAGTGCCGCATCCAATTGAGCGGCAAGGCCGGCATAGCTGGTCAGGCCGGACTCGGCTTCCAGTCCTACGGTACGGCGCACCAAGGTGCCGTGAATCGGAATGACTGCGATCTTGGGTGTTTGAGCCGGCGCATCACGGGCTGGCGGAGAGAATCCTGCGGGTGCAGCGAGATCGGCTAATCCGACCCTGGGCCCGAGTACAGCCAGGATCACGTCAAGTTTTGGGCGATGGATCGCCAGCGGCACACCGAATAGGCGCGCCGCCAAATGGGGTAGCAATGTCATGGGTGTCCTTCAGACAGGAGGTGCGCTTGTCACTGGATCAATCGGTGCAGCGTTTTTGTTCGGCTCTGCACTACCGCCATCCTTGGATGTGCGACGTGGGTCGGAATCGAAGATCAGTCCCAGGTCGTCGGCACGCTGGTTGTCAGCCGCTATCTCGCGGTCTACGTCCTCGGCGTCATAGCCAAACGCCGAGATGGCTTCCGAGCGGCTCATCAAGCCCGCACGGATGGCAAGCAACATGGCCTTGAACTCTTTTTCTGGGTCGACCCATTGCCAGCCCTGCGGAATCCACTTGACCTGCAGGTACTGGCGCCGCTTAGCCGCTCCACCTCGGGCAAATCCAGGTGCTTCGATGGCGCCGGCTAGCACCGCCTGCTTGAGCCAGGCAGCCCAGACCGGACGACACAGCTGGTGCACCAGAACGCTGTGCTGGACCATCTCGCAACGGCGCCGGAACTCGAGCAGACCGGCCCGGATGCTGGAGTAGTTCACCCCAGTCAAATCCCCGGTGAGTTGCTCATAGGTCACGCCGATCGCAGCCGCGACCGCCCGGAACTGGTTGCGCAGGAAATCGGAGTACGACCCACCCACATCGGCGGGGTCGGAGAACTTGATGTCCTCCCCTGGCTCCAGGATCTGCAGCGTGCCCGGCTCCAAACCGGCCAAGGCGATCCCGTTGGCGTCGGCCGCGCCTTCGCCCATCAGGTTGTCCTCGGGGTTCTGGCGCGTGACGAACCCGGCGAACATGGCTGCGGTTTTTTTGCGGACCAGTTCTGCGTCGTCGTACTGGTCGAGTTCGTTGAGTTTGACCAGGGCGCGCGACAGCCAAGGTTCCCCCCGGATCTGGCCTGGGCGCAGTACGCGATAGAGATGGATGATCTCTTTGGCGTCGATGCGCACGGTATCCAAGCCCCCCTGGCCGGACATCGGCGCCAGCCGCCCGTCTTCAGGATGGGATTTGTAGAGGTGATAGGCGACGCGCCGCCCCAGACTGTCGAACTCGATACCGGCACGCACCACGTTGCCAGACGGCAATTCAGTGTTGAGATTGATCGGCAGGTGCTCTGCCTCGAGCAATTGCAGTTGCAGCGGCACAACCAGACCATCCTCTGGCCGGCGGGGACGCAAACGAATAAAGCATTCGCCCCCTTCGAGCATGGCCCGACATGCCAGCGCTTGCAGACCGTAGAAGTCGGTCTGACCGGCGGCATCGGCCTCTGCAGTCCAATCACGCCACAGTGCCTGCACCTCAGTTTTGAAGCGCTCGTCGCTGGCCAGGCTTTGTGGCTTGATGCCGGTGCCGACTGCATTGGCAACGAAGGCCTCGATGCCCGACTGGGCCCAGGCATTGCGTCGCACCAGGTCGCGGCTCTTGATACGCAGGTCGCTGCTGGTGGCCAGTAGTGCGGCCACCGCTCCGGGGTTGCCGGGCATCCATGCCAGCGAGCGGCGACCACGACCTGCCGCATCGTGGATCGGTGGCTGGCCAAACAGGGTTCGGAATTTGGAGTACCAAGCCATCAGAACCCCTTGGCCGTAGTGACCCGGATCTGGCGAGGGGCACCCGGCCACAGGCCGGTTTCAGCAGCTTGCTGTGCCAGACCGCGTTTGACCTCACGGATGGCCACGGTCAGTTCCTCGATCGAGCGGTACTCGACCGTCTTGTCGCCGAAGCTGACGCGGCGTTCGCCCTTGGCGAGCGCGGTCTCCAGTGCCTGGAGTTGGGATTCTGTGTAGGCCATCAGCGGTACACCACGAGGTTGATTTCAGAGGAATCGTCAAATGCCGTCGCAGCCGTCGCGCAGGAGATGTCGACGTACTGGGCCGTCTTGAGGTCGGAGCTGGCGCGCACGATTGCTATGCGCTGCTGGCCGGTGTTGGTGCTGCTGCGGGCGAGCGCCGTCCAGCAGTAGTTCGCATCCGGCATCGCTACGGCGAAATGCACGCGGTACCGGCCCGCCGCCGTGCGCACGACGCTGGCGACGTTGTGCGCGCTAGCGATGACGACCTGACCGCTGACGTAGCCGAAGCTCACCCACACCCGGGCAAGGCCGGGATGTGTGGCGTCGATCTTGGTCTTGACCTCGAAGCCGATGCGCGCCGCCAGCGCGGCGATGCTGGACGCGAGACTCATCAGGCCAGCGCCCCGTCGAATATCACGACGAAGTCGGTGTCGGTGTTGCCGACATCGCTGGCCGCCACCGCACCGATGTTGGTACGGGCCTGCAGTTGCTCGGCCACCGTCAAGGTCTGCGCCGCGTCGAAACGCACGCGCAGATTGACTGCGGCCAGAAGCGCATCCAGTCCCGTGGTGCCGTTCTGCAGCAACTGCTGGATTTCCACCAGGGTGTCGTAGGCGGCGTCCGCGCCACCCAAAATGTCAGCCTTGAGCGCGTCGAGCAGCGACACGATCTTGTTCGACGAGTAGGTGCTGGAGGTGGCGATCTGGTTGTCGTCGATGGCGGTGGCGGACAGCACCGCCGCCTTCAGCTCGTTGATCGCCGCGACCAGACTCGACTTGTCGGTGGTGGACAGGCCAGCGAGATTGCCTGCCGTCGCCCGGACGTCGTTGAACTCCTGGGCGACCCGGATGACCAGGCTCTCGATACGAGTGGCAAGACTCATGAAAACTCCTCTGAAAATCAGGACAACCAGCGGCTCTTGATGACGCGCCGACGTGGTGGGGTTGCAGAAACAGAGAGGCCACCGCGTTGGGTGGCCTCGTCTGGGTCGAACGCTTGAATCGGGGGCGGCTCATCCGGTGGCCGTTCCATCCCGAGTTGGCGCTCCAGTTCGCGCCAGTGGCGTTCCTCGAAGCGATCCAGGCCCGCCGCCGATGCGGCCGCGCGGGCGTACACGTAGCAGTCGAGCGCTTCATTGCGCTCGCGCATCTTTTGCCACTCGCGCACCGGGAAGCCGTTGCGGTCGCGGCGGGTAATCAACTGTTCGGCGCAGAGCTGCTGGATGAACTCGGCGTCGATCTTGGGCAGGTGGACGAACCCCGTCGGGTAGACGGTGGTCACGCCGTCCTCGCTGACGTCCGCGCCCTTGCGCAGGTTGTTGTAGAACTCCAGCTTGGCGATACCGACCGCCACCGTGAACACCTTGATGCCCCGGCGCAGCTTCTTGCCGCCCTGCGAAACATCGATGGCCGTCGGCGTGCCGATCAGGGCCGCGCCGCGCGGCACCCCCTTGACCGGCATCACGCGCGGGTCACGGCAGGCCCGCACGAAGGCGTAGGCCTCCTGCGTCGCAAAGCCGGTGTCCAGGGCGAACCGGGCCAGCGGCATCGCCGCGCCCGAGGCGTGTGTCCAGTTTTCGGCAAGCAATTCGGCGAGTCGCTTCCACACCGTATCGCGGGCGGTGTCGCCCATCAGCACGCGGTGTTCGACCAGCCAGGACTCCTTGCTACGCCCGAAAGCCCAGATGGACGCCTCGATGCGATCCTTCTGCACGTCGGCAGCGCCCACCAGGAGCAATCCGCTCGGTGGCACCGTGCCGACCCGGTAGTCCTCGCGGCGTTCGACCAGCCGTTGCCAGTCGGGCGCTTCGCCTTCCTCGACCCAGGTTTCACCCAATTCGGTGTTCTTGAAGGTCTTGATGGCTGCCGCCGACCCCGATTCCTTGTTGACGGAGCTTTCCCAGGCGGCGGCAATGTCGCGCCAACCGCGCCAGCCAACCGGGCTGTAAAGCGACGACAGGTGAAACCCCGCTGTCTTGCCCGAGCCGTCGCTGATCATCGCGCGCCACTCACCGTGCTCCAGCATCCAGGTCTTGTGGTGCTCGGCAATCGGCTCATCGCAGGACTCGCAGATGTACGCCGCCGTGTCTGGTTGCCCCTTCTCCCATCGCAACTGCTCGAAGCGGAGCCATTGGCGATGCGAGCAATGCGGGCACGGCACGAAGTAGCGACGCTGATCACTGGCTTCGTACTCCCGCTCGATGGCGCTCGCCCCCGAGATCGTCGGGGTTGAAACGATGAAGATCTTGCGCCGAGCGAAGGTTCGCGTGCGCGCCTCGGCCAGCGAGATCGCATCACCTTCACCCTCGACGTCCAGCGGATAGCCGTCGACCTCGTCGAGGAACAGATACCGCACCGGCATCGAGCGCAGTCCGACAGCGCTGTTGGCCCCGGTCATCACCAGCACACCGCCCCGAAACTCCTTGGCCAGGATGGTGTTGCCCGAGTCGCGCGAACGCGCCGGGGCGATCAGTTCCACCAGGGCAGCGGACTCTTCGATCAACGGGTCGATCCGTTGCTTGGAGTTGCGCTTGGCCATCTCCACCGTCGGCCAGACCGCCATCATCGGGCCCGGCGCGTGGTGGATCACGTAGCCGATCCAGTTCGATCCCATTTCAGTCGCGCCGAGCTGGGCGGCCTTCATAAACACCACGCGCTCGATTGGGGAGGTCGGCGACAGGCAGTCCATGATCGCCTTCAGGTACGGCGTGCGACTGGTGCGCCAGCGCCCCGGCTCGGCAGACGCCTTGCTAGAGAGCATCCGGTGGCGATCCGACCATTCGGACACCGTGAGCAGCGGGTCGGGAGTCAGCCCTTCGCGCCAAGCGCGCTCGATTTCGGCCGCGCCTTCGTATTCCATCTCCATCGTCAATCAACCCGAGGGCGCATCTCGCCCAGTTCCTGCAGGTGCTCACGTACCGCCGCCTCCAGGGCGACGTGCATCGTGTGCGGATCGATATTGAGCTTGGCCGCCATCTGCGCCGAGATGCGCGCGGGCCAGTTCAGCCACGCATCGCGTTCGGAGCGCGCCAGCTTGAAAACGTGGGCGATGGCCTGCGGCCGATCCACCAACTCGCCCTTCAGTCGGGCCAGACGCACCTTGTTCGTCTGCGCCTTGACGACTTCGTTGACCGTGCGCGCCTGAAGCAGCGACGCACCGCCAGCAGGTAGGCCTGCAGGCCCGTCGCCACCACCCTCCGGCACGGCGACCTTTGCAGCCTTGGCCCGCGTACCGGTCTTCGGCACATCGGAGTTGCGAGCCCACTCGCGATCAGCACGGTCGGCATCAATGGTGCCGTCAGCCTCCGGCGTGATCCGACCTGCGCGAATTGCCTTGTGAACAGCGGTGTCGGTCACACCACGGTGACGGGCGTAAGCGCGAATCGAAATGCCCATTTTGAGAACCGGTTGCCCCTTCAATCATTTGTTCGTCATTCACTCGAAATCAGCTTGGCTTCTCTCTGGAACAGCGCGTTCATACGGACGTCATCAACACCATCAAAGGACGCAGCAATGAGCAAGCTCGAACAACTCCTGACCCAGATCGCGCAAAGCAAGCTGGGCATCGAAACCCTGGAAACCCGCAAGTCGGACAGCCTCGACTTCCACGA
>JBDHRZ010000157.1:0-6694 GCA_039807845.1 Rhodoferax sp. | reverse complement strand
CATCGAGGACGGCGTCAAGCTCGACAACCTGATCCAGATCGGCCACAACGTGCGCGTCGGCCGCCACACCGCGATGGCCGCCTGCGTCGGTGTCGCGGGTTCCGCGACCATCGGTGCCCACTGCACGTTCGGTGGCGCGGCCGTGGTGCTGGGCCACCTGACGATCGCGGACCACGTGCATGTCTCTGCCGCCTCGGTGGTGACGCGCTCGATCCATCAGGCCGGTCACTACACCGGGCTGTTTCCGATCGACGAGAATGCCCAGTGGGAAAAGAACGCCGCCGTGCTCAAGCGGCTGCACAGTGTGCGCGAGCGCCTGCGCGCACTGGAAGCGAACAACCGCAACCCAGCCACGCCATGATGGACATCCACCAGATACTCAAGCAACTCCCGCACCGCTACCCGTTCCTGCTGGTCGACCGGGTGCTGGAAATCGAGCCGGGCAAGCGCATCGTCGCGCTGAAGAACGTGACGATGAACGAGCCGTTCTTCACCGGTCATTTCCCGCACCGGCCGGTGATGCCCGGCGTGCTGATGCTCGAGGCGCTGGCGCAGGCGGCCGCCTTGCTCGCCTTCGATACCCTCGGCGTGACGCCCGACGACAAGACCGTCTACTATTTTGCCGGCATCGACGACGCGCGCTTCAAGCGTCCGGTCGAGCCCGGGGATCAGTTGATGCTGCACGTCGGGCTCGAGCGCATGAAGGCCGGCATCTTCAAGTTCAGGTCGCGGGCCATGGTGGGCGAAGAACTTGCCGTGGAGGCGGGACTGCTCTGCACCATGCGTCGCATTGCCTGATACGGGTTCGCGCGTGCAGCACATCCATCCGACGGCGATCGTCGATCCCGCCGCCGAACTCGATGCCTCGGTGCGCGTCGGGCCCTATAGCGTGATCGGCCCGCACGTGCGCATAGGCTCCGGTACCACGATCGGCGCGCATTGCGTGATAGAAGGGCGCACCACGATCGGGCGCGACAACCGTATCTTCCAGTTCAATTCGCTGGGCGCGATCCCGCAGGACAAGAAGTACCGCGGCGAGCCCTGCGAACTGCGCATCGGCGACCGCAACACGGTGCGCGAGTTCTGCACCTTCAACATTGGCTCGCCCGGCGACGTCGGGGTGACGCGGCTCGGGGACGACAACTGGATCATGGCATACGTGCACCTGGCACACGACTGCCAGGTCGGCGACAACACCATCTTCGCGAACAACGCCCAGCTTGCCGGGCACGTGCACGTAGGCGACTGGGCCATCCTGGGCGGCTTCACCGTGGTGCACCAGTTCGTGCGCATCGGTGCGCACAGCATGACGGCGATGTGCGCCCTGCTGTTCGCCGACCTGCCGCCGTTCGTCATGTGCCAGGGCCAGCGCGCCGCGCCGCGCTCGATGAACTTCGAGGGCTTGCGCCGGCGCGGCTTCTCGGCCGAGCGGTTGGCCGCGGTCAAGGCGATGCACCGGCTGCTCTACCGTGACGGCCTGACGCTGGAGCAGGCGACGGCGGCGATCGCCGCGTTGGCCAAGGCCGATCCCGCGCTCGGAGCCGATGTCGCGATGATGCTCGGCTTTCTTGCCGGCGTGACGCCGCAGCGCGGCATCGTCCGCTAGCTGGCGATGCCCCCGATCGAGCCGATCGCGCTGCCAGCGCGGCCCGCCGCGTGGCCGCGGGTGGCGATGGTGGCGGGCGAGGCCTCCGGTGACCTGCTGGCCGGCCTGTTGCTGGCGGGCATGCGCGCGCGCTGGCCGGAGCTGTCGTCCATGGGCATCGGCGGCGCGAAGATGGTCGCGCAGGGATTCGCCTGCTGGTGGCCGAGCGAAACCCTGGCGGTGCGCGGCTACGTGGAAGTGCTGCGCCACTATCGGCGCATCGTGGCGATCCGCGCGCAATTGCGCGAGCGGTTGCAGCGGCACAGGCCTGATCTGTTCATCGGGGTCGACGCACCGGACTTCAACCTGGCGCTCGAGCAGCGGTTGCGCGCCGGCGGCATCCGCACCGTGCATTTCGTATGCCCGTCCGTCTGGGCCTGGCGCGCGCGGCGCATCGATGCGATCCGCGCCAGTGCTGACCACGTGCTGTGCCTGTTCCCGTTCGAGCCCGAGCTGCTGCAGGCGCACGGCATCGCGGCCAGCTACGTCGGCCATCCGCTGGCCGACGTCATCCCGCAGCGCGCCGACCGCGCTGGCGCACGCGTGCAACTCGGCCTGCGGCCCGATGCGCCGGTGCTGGCGATCCTGCCGGGCAGCCGCCGCTCGGAGATCGACTACCTGGCGGCGCGCTTCTTTGCCGCCGCCGCGCTGCTGCAGCGGGCGCACCCGGCGTTGCAGTGCGTCGTCCCGACCGTGCCGCCACTCGTGCCGCAGGTCGAGCGCATCGCACGCGCGTCGGCCCTGGGCGAGCGCGTGCGCATCGTGGCGGGGCAGTCGCACACGGCGCTGGCCGCGTGCGACCTGACGCTGATCGCCAGCGGTACCGCCACGCTGGAGGCGGCGCTGTTCAAGCGGCCGATGGTGATCGCCTACAACATGCATCCGCTGTCCTGGCAGATCATGCGCCGCAAGCGGCTGCAACCCTGGGTCGGACTGCCGAACATCCTGTGCCGGGATTTCATCGTGCCCGAACTGCTGCAGGACGCTGCCACGCCGCAGGCGCTGGCCGATGCGCTGGCGCGCTGGCTCGATGACCCGGCCCGGGTCGTGGCGCTGGAGCAGCGCTTCGATGCGCTGCATGGACAATTGCGCCGCGATACTTCGCGCTGTGCGACCGATGTCATCGAGAA
Organism: Rhodoferax sp.; assembly: GCA_039807845.1. Classification (GTDB taxonomy): domain Bacteria; phylum Pseudomonadota; class Gammaproteobacteria; order Burkholderiales; family Burkholderiaceae_C; genus CAISIP01. The sequence goes on along the minus strand of JBDHRZ010000157.1, from coordinate 3,919 downwards.
AATCCTCGAGGCCTGAGCAGGCCCAGCTGCCGTGGGACATCCACGGCCTGATCGCCGGCGTGGACGAGGCCGGACGCGGGCCGCTGGCCGGTCCGGTCGTGGCCGCCGCGGTGATCCTGGACGAGCGCCAGCCGATTGCCGGCCTGGCTGATTCGAAGCAGCTCAGCGCCGCCCGGCGCGAACGGCTGTTCGATCAGATCCGTGCGCGCGCCCTGTGTTGCGCCATCGGCTCGGCATCGGTGCAGGAAATCGATGCGCTCAATATCCTGCAGGCGACGCTGCTGGCCATGCGGCGCGCCGTCGATGGCCTGCGCCTGATCCCACGCAAGGTGCTGGTGGATGGCAACCGCCTGCCGGTGCTGCAGGTGCGTGCCGAGGCGGTGGTCGGTGGTGACGCGTTGGTGCCGGCAATTTCCGCCGCCTCCATCGTGGCCAAGGTGCAGCGCGACCGCTGGTGCGTGGAGTTGCACGAGCGCTATCCGGACTATGGTTTCGACGTTCACAAGGGCTACGGGACGCCACGGCATCTGGCGGCATTGCGGCAGTTCGGTGCCTGTCCGGAGCACCGGCGCAGCTTTGCGCCGGTGGCACGGGTGCTGGCGTGATGCGGCCCGATGACGTGCGCGTGGGCACGGTCGTCTCGCGCGACAACGCCACCCTGAAGCGGATCCGGCGCCTGTCGCGGGACAACGCGGGCTACCGCAGGTTCGGCCAGGCCTGGCTCGAGGGCGAGCACCTCTGCCAGGCGGCCCGCGCGCGCGGCATCGTACCGGCGCTTGCGCTGTTCGCCGAGTCGTTCTGGGCCACGCAGCACGAGCGCTGGCGCAGTGGCCTGGCGCGCGTGCTGGTGGTGCCGGACGCACTGTTTGGCGACATCAGCGCCCTGGAATCTGCCGGCGGTGTGGGTTTCGTGATCGACCTGCCGCAGCATTCGTCCATCCGCGCGGGTGTGCCTTGCGTTGTGCTCGACCGGCTCCAGGACGCCGGCAACGTCGGCTCGATCCTGCGCAGTGCCGCTGCGCTGGGGTTTCCCCAGGTGGTCGCGCTCAAGGGTAGCGCCGCCCTGTGGTCGCCCAAGGCCCTGCGCGCCGGCATGGGGGCGCACTTCGCGTTGCATCTGGTCGAGAGTGCGGAGCCATCGGCCCTGGCCGGCCTGGAACTGCCGATCATCGCCACCAGTTCACACCAGGGCGCCTGGGTCCATGCCGGTGGCCTGCCCTGGCCCTGTGCCTGGGCCTTCGGCCACGAGGGTCAGGGGCTGGGCGCGGCGGTCGCGCAACAGGCACTGGCCTGGCGGCGGATCGCACAACCCGGCGGGCAGGAATCGCTCAACGTCGCCGCCGCCGCCGCGATCTGCCTGCACGCGAGTGCCGCCGGGCGGTTGCGCTGACGTTGCGCCAGCCGGTCTGCGGCAGGTGCGTGGCTATAATGAAGGGCTTTCGAGAAAGCAACCGCCCCCAAGCGATTCTGCGATTCAATCCCCCTGTACAGAGCAGCTGACCAGCAGCATCACGAGCCCAGTGGTGGGGATGCTTGGGCGTACCCGAAAACGTTCCGGAGATCCCCGTGCTCTTGTCGCTCCAGGCAAACAAGCCCTTCGCCATCCTGGCGCTGGCCGATGGCACCACGTTCGTGGGTGAATCGATCGGCTTCGCCGGCGCGACTGTCGGAGAAGTCGTCTTCAACACCGCCATGTCGGGTTACCAGGAGATCCTGACCGACCCGAGCTACTGCAGGCAGATCGTCACGCTGACCTATCCGCACATCGGAAACTATGGCGTCAATGCCGACGACGCCGAGTCGTCCAGGGTGCAGGCGGCCGGCCTGGTGATCCGCGACCTGTCCGCCGTGGTGTCCAATTTCCGCCAGCAAGGCTCGCTGCAGGACTATCTGGTGGCCGGCAAGGTGGTCGCGATCGCCGGCCTCGATACCCGCCAGTTGACACGGCACATCCGCACCCACGGGACGCAGAATGGCTGCATCCTGGCGTTGCAGGCCGGCCAGTCGGTGACCGACAGCGTGCGCGCCCAGGCCGTGGACAAGGCGCGCAGTGCGCCGTCGATGACCGGCCTCGACCTGGCCCGGGAGGTCAGCACCCGCGAGCCCTATCCATGGATCCAGGGCGAGTGGTCGATCGGGGCACAGCCCGGACAGGGTGGGCCGGGGTTCACCGAACTGCGCGAGTCGCGCTTTCACGTCGTCGCCTACGACTTCGGCGTGAAGCGCAACATCCTGCGCCTGCTGGTCGGGCACGGTTGCCGCGTCACCGTGGTGCCGGCCAGCACCACCGCCAGCCAGGCGCTGGCCTTGCGGCCCGACGGCATCTTCCTGTCCAACGGACCCGGTGACCCGGAGCCCTGCGATTACGCGATCGCCGCGGTGCGCGCGTTGCTGGACGCGCACGTGCCGATCTTCGGTATCTGCCTGGGCCACCAGATCATGGCATTGGCCTCCGGTGCCCGGACGTACAAGATGAAGTTCGGCCACCACGGTGCCAACCATCCGGTGCGCGACCTCGAGTCCGGACAGGTGAGCATCACGAGCCAGAACCACGGCTTCGCGGTGCAGGCGGACAGCCTGCCGCCGAACCTGGTGGCGACCCACGTGAGCCTGTTCGACGGCAGCGTGCAGGGTCTGCGGCGCACCGACCGCCCGGCGCTGTGTTTCCAGGGCCACCCCGAGGCATCGCCGGGCCCGCACGACATCGACTACCTGTTCGAACGCTTCGTCGCGTTCATGGACGAAGCCCGCCGGAGCCAGCATGCCCAAGCGTAACGACATCAAGAGCGTCCTGATCATCGGCGCCGGGCCGATCGTCATCGGTCAGGCCTGCGAGTTCGACTATTCCGGCGTGCAGGCCTGCAAGGCCCTGCGCGAGGAAGGCTTCAAGGTCATCCTGATCAACAGCAACCCGGCCACGATCATGACCGATCCGGCCACCGCCGACGTGACCTACATCGAGCCGATCACCTGGCAGACGGTCGAGAAGATCATCGCCAGGGAGCGCCCGGACGCGATCCTGCCGACCATGGGCGGCCAGACCGCGCTCAACTGCGCGCTCGACCTGTGGCGCAACGGTGTGCTCAACCACTACCGCGTCGAACTGATCGGCGCCAGGCCGGAGGCGATCGAGAAGGCCGAAGACCGGCTCAAGTTCAAGCAGGCGATGACGCGCATCGGCCTGGAGTCGGCGCGCTCGGGGCTGGCACACACCATGGAGGAAGCCTGGTCGGTGCAGAAGACGGTGGGCTTTCCGACCGTGATCCGGCCCAGCTTCACGCTGGGCGGCACCGGTGGCGGCATCGCCTACAACGCCGAGGAGTTCGACGTCATCTGCAAGCGCGGTCTCGAGGCCTCGCCTACCAGCGAATTGCTGATCGAGGAGTCGCTGCTCGGCTGGAAGGAATTCGAGATGGAGGTGGTGCGCGACAAGGCGGACAACTGCATCGTCGTGTGTTCCATCGAGAACCTCGACCCGATGGGCGTGCACACCGGCGACTCCATCACGGTGGCGCCGGCGCAGACGCTCTCGGACCGCGAGTACCAGATCCTGCGCAACGCCTCGCTGGCGATCCTGCGTGAGATCGGCGTCGACACCGGGGGATCGAACGTGCAGTTCGCCATCCACCCGGACAACGGGCGCATGGTGGTGATCGAGATGAACCCGCGCGTGAGCCGCTCGTCCGCGCTGGCGTCGAAGGCGACCGGCTTTCCGATCGCCAAGGTGGCCGCCAAGCTGGCGATCGGCTACACGCTGGACGAGTTGCGCAACGAGATCACCGGCGGCGCGACGCCGGCGAGCTTCGAGCCGACGATCGACTACGTGGTGACCAAGGTGCCGCGCTTCGCGTTCGAGAAATTCCCCGCCGCGGACTCGCACCTCACGACGCAGATGAAGTCGGTGGGTGAAGTCATGGCG
>JBDHRZ010000156.1:0-6703 GCA_039807845.1 Rhodoferax sp. | reverse complement strand
GTGGCCCAGGAAGTTGACCGCGAAGTGGCGCTCGTGGCCGTCCACCGTGTACGCTTGTGGGCAGGCCATGACGCCGGCGTTGTTCACCAGCATGTCCAGCGCAGGTGCGCGTGTCAGGAAGTCGTGGGCGAACGCGCGCACTTCGGCGAGTGATCCCAGGTCGAGCCACAGCACTTCGATCCGGGCCTGCGGATGTGCCTGGCGCACGCACCCGGCAGCGCTGTGTGCAGCGGCCTCGTCGATGTCGGCGATCCAGACGCGGGCTCCTGCAGAAGCGAGCGCGGTGGCAGTGCTCAGCCCGAAGCCTGCGGCCCCACCCGTCACCAGCGCCGTGCGGCCGGTCAGGTCTATGTTGCGCACCGCATCCATGGCGGTCGTGTGGCGGTCGAATGGCATCATGGACTCCGATCTGATGGTCGCGTTAGGGTTCAGCCGCCTCGCCACGGCCGTTCGGCCTGCCGGGCGGTGCGTGCGGCAGAACGGTGCGTGCAGTGGGGTTGTGCGTGCGAAAGGATGGTGCATGCAGCGGAGCGGTTCGTTCGGCAGGGCTGCACGTGCTGCTGGGCGTGTGGTCGTGGCGCGTGTGCCCCGTGCTCACGCTGCACACGTGCGCGGTGCGCGCACGTGACCGAGCTTGCGCGCCATGCTCCAGCGATGCACTTCGCTCGGGCCATCGTAGATGCGAAACGCGCGCAGGTCCATGAAGATGCGCATCACCTCGGTCTCGCCCGTGACGCCCTGGCCGCCCAGGATCTGCACGCAGCGGTCCACCACGCGCCATTGCGCTTCGGACGCCACCACCTTGGTGCGGCTGGATTCGAAGCCGCCTTTGGCGCCCTGGTCGAGCAGCCAGGCGCAGTGCCAGATATGCAGCCGCGCGGTCTGCAGGTCCATGTCGTTGTCGGCCAGCATGAAGCCCACGCCTTCGTGCTCGTACAGCGGCTTGCCGAAGGCGTGGCGCCGGCGTGCGTAGTCGAGCGCGATGTCGTGCGCGCGCCGCGCCTGGCCGAGCCAGCGCATGCAGTGGGTGAGGCGGGCTGGCGCCAACCGCACCTGGGCGTACTGGAATCCCTTGCCGATCTCGCCCAGTGCGTCGCTGCGCGCCACGCGCAGGCGATCGAATTCGAGCACCCCGTGGCCGCCGGTGAAGCAGGTGTCCATCGCGTCCATCTGGCGCACGTGGCGGATTCCGGGGCGGTCCATGTCGCTGAGGAACATGGTGGCCGAACCATCTTCCATGCGCGCCATGATGATCGCGTACTGTGCCCCTTCGGCGCCCGTGATGAACCACTTGCGTCCGCTGATGAGGAAATCGTCGCCGTCGGCGCTGGCCGTGGTCGCGAGCATGCCCGGGTCGGCGCCCGCGCCGTCGGGCTCGGTCATCGCGAAGCACGAGCGCGTGTGCCCGGCCACCTGGGGCCGCAGCCAGCGCTCCTTCTGCGCGGGCGTGGCCACTTCCTCCATCAGGTGGATGTTGCCTTCGTCGGGCGCATGGATGTTGAGCGCCGTCGGGCCGAGCCAGGAATAGCCGGCTTCCTCGAACACGATCGCCTTGGCGACGTGGTTCAGGCCCAGGCCGCCCATCTCGCGCGATGCGTGTGGGGTGAGCAGGCCAGCGTGCCGGGCGCGCGCGACGAGTTCGCGCCGCAGTTCCTCGCTCGGGCCGTGCGGATCGCGCGCCGTCTCGCGTTCGAGCGGGATGACCTGTTCGGCGATGAAGTTGCGCGTGCGCTGCTGCAGTTCACGCAGTTCGGGAGTGAGTTCGAAGTTCATGGCGTCATGGGCTTTCAGTCTGTGTCGGGCGACGCGATGATGGCATGGTGGGAGCTGACGCGGTGTCACGCGCGGGACGCGTGCACTGGGGTGCCGCGCACGGGGGCTGCTCCGCAGTCCAGAAGTCCGGCGTGCAATCGAGAGCCTGGGTTTGCACTTCGGGCTCAGCAGCATGCGATGTCCTGGAAATTGAGCTTCAGACCTGGGCGCGGCCAGCGCAGGCGCACCAGCTTGCCGGTCGTGCTCAGCGTGGCGTGCACGGTGCGCATGTCTGCGCCGCCAAAGCACAGATTGGTGACGGACCGGTCTGGCAGCGCGACCGACTCCTCGCCGCTGCCGTCCGGGCGCACCGAACTCAGGCGACCGCGGATCAGGGTGCCCACGCAGATGCGCCCGTCGGCTTCCACCTTCAGCGAGTCGAGCCGCTGGTAGGCCGCGCTGCCCCACACGTAGCGTCCGCCACTGGGGGACGGATAGGGCCGCGCGCGCACCTGCCCCGGCCCCTGGAGTTCGAATGCCCACAGGCGGCCGGTCTCGGTCTCGGCTACGTACAGGGCCGATTCGTCGGGCGACAGGCCCACGCCGTTGGGAAATGGGATCGGGAAAATGGCTTCCCGGATCTGGTTGCCGTCGGGGCTGGCGTAGTACACGCCGCCGCGGTCGATCTCGCGCGTACGACGCTTGCCGTTGCAGGTGAAGTAGAAGCCGCCGTGGCGGTCGAACACCAGGTCGTTGGGGCCGTGCAGCGGCGCGCCGTTGCAGTGCGTGTAGAGCGTATCGATGCTTCCCCGGCGCAGGTCCACGCGCTGGATGCTGCCACCCCGGTAGTCGGCCGACTGGCCGCCGGGGCGCAGCAGGCCGAGCGTGCGCAGCCACTCGAAGCCGCCGTTGTTGCAGACATAGATCGCGCCGTCCGGGCCTACCGCCAGGCCGTTGGGCCCGCCCCCGGTGCGCGCGGCGCAGGTGCGCTCGCCGTCCGGCATGACGCGGCTGATCTGCCCCTGCTCGATCTCCACCAGCAGCACCGAGCCGTCGGGCAGGGCGACGGGCCCTTCGGGAAAGCCCAGCCCGGTCGCCAGCACCTCATGCGGGGCGAACGGGCCGGGAGGCAGGGGAGTGTCCAGGGTATCGGTCGTCATGGGAGTCCTCGATGTCGCAAGCCAGCCGACCCGGGCAGGCAAGCTTGACGGATGAAACCTGAAATGAAACAGCCCCCACGCTCCCCCGCTGCGCGTGGTCCGCTGCCCCCCGAGGGGGCTGTCAGTACCTTCGGAACGGCCGGCGGTACTGACAGCGCTCGATTCCTTGCGCCGTTGCTCATGCCGCGGTGAAGCGCACCAGCGAGACTTCGGGCGTCACGTCGTCGAACACGGCGCGCAGCCGCAATCCCTGATGCAGGCGCTCGGGGTTGCGCGCGAGTTCGCCGACCAGGTTGCTGACGATGTGCGGACCCTCGTCGAGCGCCACCACCACCACGTTGTACGGAAGATCCTCGGCGAAGGCCGGCCAGTAGGCGCGGTGGAATTCGGCCCAGGACACGAGCGTGGCCAGCCCGCTGACGGGCGTCCACGCCAGCTCCTCCGACAGGCAGTGCGAGCAGACCGGGCCGGGCGGGAACTGGTGGTGGCCGCAAGCCTTGCACTGCTGCACGCTCAGCACGTGCGCCCGTGCGTAGTTCCAGTAGGGGCGCGTCAGTGCGTCGATCTTCGGCAGCGGCTTGCGGTAGCCTGGCTGCGGCGCACCGGCGGCGCCGTGTTGCTGGGGGTCGGTCGCGTGATGCATCTCAGCCCCTGGTGTAGATGATGGAGCGGCAGCAGGGCGTGGCGGCGACGTACTGCACCACCTCGCATCCCGATAACTGGCGCTCGCCGCACTCGCCGCGCAGCTGGCGCACCGCCTCGATGTTCAGCGCCCAGCCCTGCATGTAGGAGTTCGACAGGTGGCCGCCATCGGTGTTGGTGGGCAGCCGTCCGTCGTGGCGCAGCGTACCACCCTGCACGAATGGCCCGGATTCGCCGCGTGCACAGAAACCCAGGCCTTCCAGGCTGAACAGCACCGTGGGCGAGAAGTTGTCGTAGGCCATCAGCGCGTCGATGTCGCCGGGGCCGACAGCGGCCATCGCGTAGACCTGTTGCGCTACCGACTGCAGTTCGTCGTACCAGAAGTTGTCGGCGTAGTTGGAGATCGCGCTGCTGGTGAAGGCGTCCTGCGCACCCACGCCGCTGATCAGCACCGGGGGTTTGCGCAGGTCGCGCGCGCGCGCGCTGGACGTGAGGATCAGGCACGCGGCGCCGTCGTTGATGAGGCAGTAGTCGAGCAGCCCGAGCGGGGCGGTGATGCGCCGCGCGCTGGCGTGGTCCTCCGCCGTGATGGGCTTGCGCATCACGGCGGCCGGATTGCGCATGGCGTTGGCGCGGATCGCCACCGGGACTTCCGCCAGTTGCCGGGTGGTCGTGCCGTACCGCTGCATGTGCGAGCGAAACATCAGCGCGTGCCCCGCGCCCGGCGAGGTCATGCCCCATGGGTCCCAGAAGCCCGAGTTCTCGTCGCCGCCGTAGTTCACCCGGCGCGAGCGCCCGATGTTGGCGTACAGCAGCGCCACGTGGCTGGCCGCGCCGCTGTGGATGGCCATCATCGCCTCGACGATGGCCATCGCCGACATGCGCCCGTGCGCCGGGGTCTGCAGCGTCCAGCGCGGGTCGATGCCGAGCACCTCCCCCATGCGCACGTAGTAGGGAATGCGGCAGCACGCCAGCCCATCGATCTCCCCCTTGCGCAGCCCGCTGTCCTCCAGCGCGTTGCGAAACGCCTCCGCGGCCAGACCGTAGTCGCTGCGCTCGGGGAAGTTGCCGAACGCGGTGTGGCCGACACCGACCACGGCGATCCTGTCCTTGAGTGCGCGCATGGTTCAGATCACGTTCTCGCGTGCCAGGCGCTCGATGTCGGCGTCCGAGTAGCCGAGCAGGTTCTTCAGGATGTGGACGTTGTCCTCGCCGTAGCAGGGCGCGCCGCGGTCGATCGGTCCGCCCGCGTAGGCAGGTGTTTCGCTCAGCCTGGCCGGTACTTCGATCACTGGCCAGCGCCCGATCTTGCTGCCGGTGACTTCGGTGAGCCAGTGCAGAGCCGCAAGCTGCGGGTCGTGGTCACAACGGTCTTCTGCGGTCTGGCACACGCCTGCCGGGACACCGGCCGCCTGCAGACGATGCATGGCCTCGTATGCGTCCTGCCCGGCAGTCCACTGCGATACGGCAGCGTCGAGTGCGTCCTGGTGCTGCAGTCGCGCCTGCAGCGTGGCAAAGCGCGCATCGCCGTGCAACGCCTGCAGGCCGGCGCACTCCACCAGGGCTTCCCACTCGGCGTCGTGAAAGCAGGCCAGCGCGAGCCAGCGATCCTCGCCCTGGCAGCGGTAAGCGCCGTGCGGTGCCGCCGGCTTGTACGGCGAGCGGTTGCCGATGCGCGTCCAGGCGCGGCCGTTGACCGACCAGTCGAGCACCGCGACCCCGGTCATGAAGATGCCGCCCTCGCACTGGGACGAGTCGATGAACTGGCCTTCGCCGGTGCGGTTGCGGTGGAAGAGCGCGCTCATGATGGCCAGCGCGAAGCCGTAGGCGCCGATCCAGTCGAGGTAGGAGTAGCCCCAGCCCGCCGGCGGGCCGGGCTCCTGCTGGCCCGACATCTCCGTGGTGCCGGCGAACGATGCCGCCACCGGGCCGACCGTTCGAAAGCGCCCGTAGGTGCCATTGCCGCCCATGCCGGACTGTTGCACGTAGATGATGTCGGGCCTGATCGACTTCATGACCTCGTAGCCCAGCCCGAGTCGCTCGAGCACGCCGGGTGAAAACCCTTCGGCCACGACATCGCACAGCGTGAGCAGGCGCTTGGCGATCTGCAGGCCTTCCGGATGGCGGATGTTGAGCGACATGCCGCGCTTGCCGGCGTTCTTGTTGTTGAACTGCCCGCCCATGTCCGGGTCCTTGACGCCCGCGAGCGCTGCCGTGGCGCGCGCGCGTGCCTCGCGCCCGCCCACGGGCGCCATCGCAGCCAGCCGCGTGTCCGGGTTCTCGTGCCACTCGATCTTGAAGCACTCGGCGCCCAGCGCGGCCGCGTAGCGTGTGCCGCCCGCGCTGGCGAGGAACCACGAGAAGTCGAGGATGCGGATGCCCTGCAGCGGGAACGGCCTGCCGTGTGCCGAGAGCGCCGGCCGGGCGGTGCCGGTTGCCGCAACGGCGCGGCGGGTACCGGCCAGTGCCGGCTGGCGAATTGCGTCCAGCACCTCTCGCGTGTGCTCGCCCAGGTGCGGCGCGCGCCGGCTGACCTGCCAGCCGGTACTGCTGCCGATCCATTTGGAGGCGGCGTAGCGATAGGTCTGCCCCAGGTCTTCATGCTCGATGTCGGCGAAGCTGCCGCGCGCGAGCCAGTGGGCATCGGTCGCGTTCTCGTGCGGCTTGCGCACCGGGGCCCAGAGCAGGCCCGCATCCTGCGCCTCGCGCCAGGGTGCGCGTTCGTAGGTGTGCGCGCCGACGAAGCGCTGGATCACTTCGAGCTTGTGCGCGGTGCGCTCGTCCATCGCGCGCGTGCCGGGGATGTTGCGCGCCTTGAGGTCGGTCGTCTCGGCGGGCGCCTGCAGGTCGGCCGCCATGCCGTAGCGCTGCAGGAACGGGATCAGGTTGGCCTCGTCGCGTGCCGACACGCCCCAGGTCATGATCCAGCGGCCGTCCTTCGTGTAGGCCATGCTGGGCGTGCGGCTGATGTGCTCCGAAGCGTGCCGGCAGGTCTGGCGGTGGATGGGCGCACGGCGCATCACCCAGGTCATCAGGTCGACCTCGGTGCACTTGGCCACCGCTTCGTGGATCGCGCACGAGACCTCCTGGCCGCGACCTGCGTTCTGGGCGTGCACCAGTGCGGCGGCGATGCCCATTGCCAGATGCTC
>JBDHRZ010000155.1:0-6712 GCA_039807845.1 Rhodoferax sp. | reverse complement strand
GAGAGCAGCGCGCGCCTGGCCGGCGAACATCCCGCCCTGTACGAACAGTTGCGCCAGTATTACTGCGTCGACCCGCTGGCCTGGCAGGCAGGCGGGTCGACCTGAGCCTGTGAGACAGGCGCATCGCGCCCGTAGCGGCGCGACGAAGCCATCGCGTCGGTTGGCCCGGTGCGGCACGGGTCCACGGGTCCCGCCACCCTGGCTGCTTATACTCGTTCGCTTGCCAGCGACACGGGCAAACGCCCAGCCTGCCGCAATCCCAGCCAACGACCAGGAGAGTCCCGCCATGAGCACCGAAGCATTCGTCTACGACGCGATCCGCACGCCGCGCGGCAAAGGCAAGAAGGATGGCAGCCTGTACGAGGTCAAGCCGATCAACCTGCTCGCGGGCGTGCTGACGGAACTGCAGCGGCGCAACGACTTCGACACCGGACAGGTCGATGACGTGGTGATGGGGGTCGTCGCCCCGGTAGGCGAACAGGGCTCGGTCATCGCGAAGCTCGCCGCGCTCAAGGCCGGCTGGGACTTTCGCTGCGCCGGCATGCAGGTGAACCGCTTCTGTGCCTCCGGCCTGGAGGCAGTGAACCTGGCGGCGCAGAAAGTTCGCTCCGGCTGGGAGGACCTGGTCGTCGCCGGCGGCGTGGAGAGCATGAGCCGCGTCCCGCTGGGTTCGGACGGCGGCGCCTGGGCGCAGGACCCCGAGACCAACAGCGCCACCGCCTTCGTTCCGCAAGGCATCGGGGCGGACCTGATCGCGACCATCGACGGCTTCCGGCGCGAGGACGTGGACGCCTTTGCGCTCGAGAGCCAGCGCCGCGCGGCACGGGCGCGCGACAGCGGCCATTTCGCCGCCTCGGTGGTGCCGGTGAAGGACTTCCTCGGCCAGACCATCCTCGCTGCCGACGAGTTCATCAAGCCGCACACGACGATGGAGGGGCTGGCGGCGCTGCGTCCTTCGTTCGAGCAGATGGGTGCGCTCGGATTCGACCAGGTCGCGTTGAGCCGCTACCCGCAGGTGGAGCGCATCGACCACGTGCATCACGCCGGCAATGCCTCGGGCATCGTAGACGGCGCGGCCGCCATGCTGATCGGTTCGGCCGCCGCCGGCCAGACCCATGGGCTCAGCCCGCGCGCACGCTTCGTCGCCACCGCGCTCAGCGGCGCCGATCCCACGATCATGCTCACCGGCCCCATGCCCGCCACGCGCAAGGTGCTGGCGCGCGCCGGGATGCGCATCGAGCAGATCGACCTGTTCGAGGTCAACGAGGCGTTCGCGGCGGTGCCGATGCGCTTCATGAAGGAATTGGGCGTGCCGCACGAAAAGGTGAACGTCAACGGCGGTGCCATCGCGCTGGGTCATCCGCTCGGTGCCACCGGGGCCATGATCCTCAACACCCTGATCGATGAACTGCACCGGCGCAATCTGCGCTACGGCCTGGCCACGCTGTGCGTCGGCGGCGGCATGGGCATCGCGACCATCGTCGAGCGCGTCTGAACGCTCCCGCGCGCACTCGACCCGGCGCGACGACCGCGCCGGGTCGAAGCAAGCCTCGAAATTGGAATCTGACCCCGATTAATCCCGATCGATCAACCAGACCGAAGCAATCATGAAGACAATCCGCTACGCATTGCAGGACGGCATCGCCAGCATCACCTTCGACGAGCCGGATTCGCCGGTGAACACCATGTGCCAGGACTGGCATGAGGACATGACGGCGCTCGCCGCGCAGGTGCTGCGCGACAAGGATGCCATCCGCGGCATCGTGCTGGCCTCGGCGAAGAGCACGTTCTTCGCCGGTGCCGACCTGAAGGCGACGATGCGGCTGCGCGAGACCGACGCCCCGGCGATGTTCCAGCGCATCGAGCAGACCAAGCGCAACTTGCGCACACTCGAAACGCTGGGCAAGCCGGTCGTCAGTTGTATCAATGGGACCGCACTCGGCGGCGGCTGGGAAGTGGCGCTGGTGGGCCACCACCGCATCGCGCTCGACGATCCGCGCATCCAGCTCGGCCTGCCCGAGGTCACGCTGGGGCTGATCCCTGGCGCCAGCGGCATCACCAAGATGACCCGCCTGCTCGGACTGATGGGTGCACAGCCCTACATCCTGGAGAGCCGCCTGTTCAACCCACGCCAGGCGCTGGAACTCGGGCTGGTGCATGAACTCGTGGCCGACGCACCGGCGCTGCGCGCGGCTGCGCTGGCCTGGATCGCGGCGCACCCGACATCGGCGCACCCCTGGGACGAGAAGAACTACAAGATTCCCGGCGGCACGCCGAGCAATCCGAAGATCGCCGCCGGGCTGGCCGCCGCACCCGCCATGCTCAAGAAGACCACGCGCGGGCTGTACCCGGCACCCGAGGCCGCGCTGGCGGCGATGGTCGAAGGTGCGCAGGTCGACTTCGACACCGCCTCGCGCATCGAGAGCCGCTACCTGGCCCGGCTGATCGTCTCGCCGGTGGCAAGGAACATGATCAACACGTTCTTCTTCAACATGAACGCGATCAAGTCCGGCCAGTCCCGCCCCGCGGCCGTGCCGCGCTTCAAGCCCGCCAGGGTCGGCATCCTGGGCGCCGGCATGATGGGCGCCGGCATCGCCTACGCGCAAGCCAGCCGGCGCATCGACACGGTGCTGAAGGACGTCTCGCTGGAAAAGGCCGAGGCCGGCAAGGCCTACAGCCGCCAGCTCACGCAGGCGCGCGTGGACAAGGGCCAGATGCAGCCGCAGCAACAGGCCGAACTGCTCGCGCGCATCAGCACGACAGCCGATGTCGCCGACCTGCGCGGCTGCGAGCTGATCATCGAGGCGGTATTCGAGCAGCGCGCGCTCAAGGCCGACGTGACCCGCGAGGCCGAGCCGATGCTCGCCGCGGGAGGATTCTTCGCCAGCAACACCTCCACCCTTCCGATCACCGGCCTGGCGGCGGCGAGCAGTCGGCCGCAGAAGTTCGTCGGCATCCATTTCTTCAGCCCGGTGGACAAGATGAAGCTGGTGGAGATCATCCGCGGCAAGCAGACCGACGACGAGACGGTCGCGCGGGCGTTCGACTACGTGCAGGCACTGGGCAAGATCCCGATCGTGGTGAATGATTCGCGCGGCTTCTACACCAGCCGCACCTTCGCCACCTTCGTGATGGAGGGCGCGAGCATGCTCAGCGAAGGTATCCCGGCGCCGGTGATCGAACACGGTGCCATGCAGTGCGGCATGCCGGTCGGCCCGCTCGCGGTGCTCGACGAGACCGCGCTCTCGCTCAGCGTGCACGTGATCGACCAGACGCGCGCCGACTTCGAGGCCGAAGGCAAGCGCTACGAATCCACGCCGGGCGAACTGCTGGTCGAGCGCATGGTGAAGGAATTGAAGCGACCCGGGCGCGCCGGCGGCGGTGGCTTTTACGACTATCCGACGCAAAAGGGCGCGAAAAAGCACCTGTGGCCGGAACTCGTCCGCTTGTTCGAGAAGCCCGGGCTGGCCTGGGATCTGCAGGAAGTCAAGGACCGGCTGCTGTTCCGCCAGGCGGTGGAGACCGCGCGTTGCCTGAGCGAGAACGTGCTCACCAGCGTGCACGACGCCAACATCGGCTCCATCTTCGGCATCGGCTTTCCGGCCTGGGCGGGCGGCGCCATGCAGTTCATCTACGGCATGGGGGTGGATGCCTTCCTGGCACGTGCCGGGGAACTCGCGCAGCGCCATGGCGCCGGTTTCGCCGTCTCGCCGGCAGTGACCGAGGCGATCCGCCGGCACCAGCCGGTGTACTGACGAGCGGTGGCACCGCACGGGCTCGGGCACGGCGACGGCCCGACGCCCAAGCGCAGCGCCGGCTACAGCGCGTCGGGTTCGTCGCGCTCACCCTGTTCGTACAGGCATTCGCGGCCAAGCCGGTCGATGCACAGTTCGGCGGTCCAGGGCAGCATCAGCGAGCCACAGCGCGAGTCCCGGTACAGGCGTTCCAGCGGCAGCGATCTGAGCAGGGATTGCCCGCCGCAGGTGCGTACGGCCAGGCGGCAGATGTCGTTGGCGTGCTCCATCACGGTGTAGTGCATCGCCAGCAGGCCGAGGCGGACTTCCTTGGACGGGTCGGGGCCGGCCGCGCGCGCGCTCTGCAGGAACAGGGCACGCGCCTGCTCGAGCTTGATCTTCATCTCGGCCATCGCCACCTGCTTGGTCGGATACATGCGCCGCTGCACGGCGGCCGTGGCCGGCACTTCGCCGCGCAGGTATTGCACCGTGAAGTCGCAGGCGGCCTGCGCAATGCCCAGATAGGTCGCGCACAGGGTGGTGGACATGTGCGGCCAACGCTGCGTCGCCTGTGTATACAGCCCTTCGGGCAGCAGGCGCTCTGCCTGCGGCACGAACACGTCCTTGAACAACAGGTTGTGCGAAACCGTCCCGCGCATGCCCAGCGGGTCCCAGTCGCCGCTGACGCTGATGCCCGGCGTGTCGCGCTGCACCGCCAGGTAGAGGCAATCGTCCTGCGTGGCACCGGGCTTGTCGATCGTGCACAGGATGCCGTAGTAATCGGCCGCACCGGCGAGCGACGCGAAAATCTTGCGACCATTGACGAGGTAGCCGCCATCGACCTTGCGCGCCAGCGTATCGAAGGGCGCCTTGCCCGCGGCCGCCGGCCCGCCTTCGGAGAACGGCTGCGCGTACACCTTGCCCTGCTCCACGATGCGCCGGTAGTGCAGGGCCCGATGCACCGCGTGATCGTCGCGCTGCGCGGGCGTCATGTCCAGCGAATCGGCGACCAGGCCCATCCACAGGGTGGTGGCCACGTGCATGTTGAGCGACAGCGCCGTGGCACCGCAGTGACGGCCAATTTCGGCAGCGGTCAGCACATAGGTCGCGAAATCGGCTCCCAGGCCGCCATGCGGCTCGGGCACGCAGATCCGCAGCAGCCCGGCGGCACGCAGGTCGGCGAAGTTCTCGAACGGAAACACCGCGTCGCGGTCGATCGCCGCGGCGCGCGGCGCAAACCGGGTGCGGCCCAGTTCGCGCGCCAGCGCGAGCAGCCGCCGTTGCATATCGGTCAACTGGCCGTGGTCGCCGGCGATCGAGGGCGGCCGGTACTGGCTGTCAGGGCTTGCAGGCGAGACGCTGGCCATCATTTTCCTCCGCGCAGGAACCAGGGGCAGGCCTTGCGACCCGGCGGCGCTGGACCCGCGACTGCCGGCACGCGCGCCGGCGTGTTGCAGCCAGCGGCCCGCACCGGCCGTGCAGCCATGATCAGGCGGACGTGCAGGACCCTCACAGGCGCGACCCCAGCGTGAAATAGCCTCCAGCATGAAACACCAGCGGCGCGCCGGCGGCCTGGGCATGGCGCTCGACTTCGGCGATGAACAGGCAATGGTCCCCCGCGTTCTGGTAGGACAGTCGTCGACATTCGAACCAGGCAGCGGCACCATGCAGGTACGGCAGTCCGTGCTGGTTCTCCGCATGCGCCACCCGGGTGAATTTGGCCGGCACCGCCGATGCGAACAGGCGTGCGGTCTCGACCTGGGACTCGGTCAGCACGTTGACCACGAAGCGTGGGTTGGCCAGGAACACCGGCAGGCTGGCCGAAGCCAGGCGCAGCGCCCAGCTCACGAGCGGCGGATCGAGCGACAAGGCGGCAAAGGAATTCGCGGTCAGGCCGACGAAACTGCCATCATCGGCGCGCGTGGTGAGCACGGTCACGCCAGTCGCGAACTGGCCCAGCGCGCTGCGCAAGGAACGGCTGTCGGCTGCGGCTGCGCTGCCCGGCGATCTGGTTGGCGCAACGTGCTCTTCGGCCATCGGAACGCATGATAATGGACCGGCGTACTCCTCGGCCCAGCCATACTCCTCGATCCGGCGCTGCGGTATGCTTGCCGCAGGCACCCGACGAGAGACCGGCATCGATGGCAGACCATCACGAAGACCGCAGGCACTTCACGCAGGCCATTGCCCGGATGGGCGAGCACCGCGACGTGGTGGCGGTGCGCCCGATCTTCAACCTCACGGGCATGAAGATCGTCGACAAGGGTGCCGCGATCAACCTGAGCCTGTACGAGCGCCTCACGCAGCACCGGCTGTCCGCGCCCATCGAGGACTCGGTCGTGAGCGCCGATGCCGTCAACGGCGAAGGGCTCCGGCAGGCGGCAGACGCCATCATGGAGGAATTGCCATTTTTCGGGCGCCTGGCGGCCGACGCGCTGGCACGCAAGTCCCTTCTCAACGTGATCGAGACGGTGCCCCTGCCCGAAGCGATGGCACTGCAACTCACGGTGGCGCGTGACGTGCGCCCCGAAATTTTCCTGCACCTGCTGCGCACCGCGTTGGTCGCGACCTGGCTGGCTGCCCGACCCGGCATGGTGTCACGCTACCAGCTGGGCATGGCCGCGTCGGCCGGGCTGCTGCACGACATCGGCATGCTGCATGTCGATCCGGTGCTGCTGCAGCCGACGCAGCGGCTCGAACGTGACCAGCGCCGCCAGTTGTATTCGCACCCGCTCGTGTCGAGCGCGCTGGTGGAGCGCCATCACCAGTACCCGCGCGAGGTGTTGCGCGCGGTGGCGGAGCATCAGGAATACCTGGATGGGTCCGGCTACCCGCGCAACCTCTCGGGCGATGCCATCAGCGGCCTGGGACGGCTGGTGTGCCTGGCACAGGCGGTATCCGCCATGTTTGCGCCTGGACGCACTGCGCCCGAGATGCAGTTGTCCGTGCTGCTGCGGCTGAACACCCAACGCTTCGAT
>JBDHRZ010000154.1:0-6720 GCA_039807845.1 Rhodoferax sp. | reverse complement strand
TCGTTCAAGATCCGCGGCGGGCTGACTTTCTTCGACGAACTGCATCGACAGGGCACACTGCCAGCGGCCGTGATCAGCGCCACCCGGGGTAACCACGGGCAGAGCGTGGCCTGGGCCGCGCGCGCCCATGGCGTGACCTGCACCATCGTGGTCCCACGCGGCAACTCGGTCGAGAAGAACGCCGCGATGCGCGCCCTGGGCGCACAAATGGTCGAGCACGGCGAAGACTTCCAGGCCAGCCGCGAACACGCGCTGGAGTTGGCGCAACAGACGGGCGCACTGATGGTGCCGAGCTTCGACCGGCGCCTGGTGCGCGGCGTAGCCAGCTACTGGTGGGAATTCCTGCGCGCAGTGCCACGGCTCGATCTCGTCTACGTCCCGATCGGGCTCGGTTCTGGAATCTGCGCCGCCATCGCGGCGCGCCGCGCCCTTGGGCATCGGGCACGCATCGTCGGGGTCGTGAGCAGCCACGCCACCACCTATGCGGATTCACTGGCCGCAGGACACGTGGTCGCAACGCCCGTGCACACCGTGCTGGCCGACGGCATGGCCTGCCGCGTCGCCGAGCAGGACGCGCTGGATACGCTGGCGCCGGAAGTCGATCGCATCGTGCGGGTGAGCGACGCCGAGGTCGCGCAGGCGATGCGCGACCTGTTCGCCGACACGCACAACGTCGCCGAAGGCGCCGGTGCCGCCGGCTTTGCCGCCGCGATGCAGGAGCGCGACGCGATCCGGGGCCTGACCGTGGGGACGGTGATCTCGGGCTGCAACGTCGACAGCGCCGTGCTGGCCCAGGTGCTCGGCGGCGCAGCGGCATGAGATACCGCCATGCGCCGGCGGCCCACACCGGCAAAAACGCGCCGCGGCACGCGGCCATCGCATGGGCACTACCATCGGCCCTGCATGACGACGCCCGCACCTGAACGGCCACCGCAGACAAGCCTCGTGGACACCGCCGCGCCCCCTGAACCCGGACCACTGAATCGCCCACTGCGCTGGCTGCTCTGGCTGACCGGCACGGTGTCGCTCGGACTGGGCCTGCTCGGCGCGGTGTTGCCGGTGCTGCCGACGACGCCCTTCATCCTGCTGGCGGCCGCCTGCTATGCGCGCGCATCGCCGCGGCTGCACGAGCGCATGCGGCGCAACCGCTGGATCGGACCGATGCTGCGCGACTGGGAGCGCAACCACAACCTGAGCTTGCGCGTGAAGATCGTGGCGCTCACCATGATGGCGGCCACGCTGGGCATGTCGCTGTGGACGCTGCAGGGCAAGCCCTGGCTGCAGACCATGCTCGTGCTGCTCGGGCTGCTGGCGGTCTGGACGGTCGCCTGGCGCATCCCGACCCGGCCCAAGGGCGACCGCTGACGGCACGCACCAGCGGCCCGACACCGCTCACACGGCGACAAGGACGCCCGCCGCCCCGCCCCTATACTGCCCGCGCTCGCCGCCTGGCGGGTATCGCAGGCAAAGGCGCAGCGAGACAACCGGCATGCACTACCGAAGGGAAATCGACGGCCTGCGGGCGCTGGCCGTGGTGCCGGTGATCCTGTTCCACGCGGGCTTCGGGTTCGTCCGTGGCGGTTTCGTCGGTGTCGACGTCTTCTTCGTGATCAGCGGCTACCTGATCACGGGCATCATCCTGGCCGATCTGGCAAGCGGGCGTTTTTCGATCGCGCGCTTCTACGAACGGCGCGCGCGCCGCATCCTGCCCGCCCTGTTCCTGGTGATGGCGGCGAGCCTGCCGTTTGCCTGGTGGTGGCTGCTGCCCAGCGACCTCAAGGAATTCGCGCAGAGCCTGATCGCGATTCCACTGTTCGTCTCCAACATCCTGTTCCTGCGCAAGAGCGGCTACTTCGATACCGCCGCCGAGCTCAAGCCGATGCTGCACACCTGGAGCCTGGCGGTGGAGGAGCAGTTCTACCTGCTGTTTCCCTTGCTGCTGATGCTGGCGTGGCGCCTGCGCCGCAACTGGCTGCTGGCACTGTTGCTGGGCATTGCGCTGGCGAGCCTCGCCGGTGCGCAGTGGGGCACGCTGCACCACCCCATGGCCAGCTTTTTCCTGCTGCCCACGCGCGCCTGGGAACTCGCGATGGGCGCCAGCATCGCCTGCTACCGGCAACACCGGGGCGAGCCGACGAACGCACCCGCAACGGCGCCCTGGGTTACCCAGGCAGCCAGCCTGGCCGGCCTGATCCTTATCCTGTCCAGCACGCTGTCCTACAGCGAAGCGACGCCGTTCCCCGGCCTGTACGCGCTGGCGCCGACCGCAGGCGCCGCACTCGTCATCCTGCACGCGTCGCCCCGCACGCTGGTCGGCCGCCTGCTCGGCAGCCGCCCCTTCGTGGCGGTCGGGCTGGTCAGCTACAGCGCCTACCTGTGGCACCAGCCGGTATTCGCGCTGGCACGCCAGGGCGCCTCGGCACCGCTCGGGCCGATCCCGATGGCCGCCCTGTCGCTGCTGAGCCTGGGCCTGGCGTTCCTCAGCTGGCGCCTGGTGGAGCGGCCGTTCCGTCAGCCGGGCGTGGTCGGCCAGCCACGCCTGCTTGCCTTCGCGTTGGCAGGCTCGCTGCTGTTCATCGCGCTGGGCTGGGCCGGCACTGCGAGCAACGGCTTCGAATACCGCATCGTGCTGCCCCAGGCCGTGCAGGACAGTTTCGCCCGCACGGGCCGCACCGGCGAGTGCTTCGACAAGCCGCTCGTGCAGAGCCGGCCCGACTGGCTGTGCCGACTCGGCGGGAGTGATCACGCACCCGACTTCATGCTGGTGGGCGACTCGCACGCGGCGGCACTGCTGGGTGCGTTCGACGCGGCCGCCAGGGCGACGGGCCGCTCGGGCGTGTTCACCGGCGCGGGCGGCTGCCCGCCATTGCTCGGCATCCACGCCTTGCGCGCGGACCAGGACGAGCGCAACTGCCACGCACTCAACGAGCGGGTGTTCGCGTACGTGCGCAGCCACGCGATCGGCACGCTCGTCCTGACTGGACGCTGGTCCTACTACACCGACGACGGTACCAGCAGCCGGGATGTGTCCTACCTGGGACGCAGCCCTTCCGACCCGAGAAACCAGACGACGTCGCGCCAGGCATTCAGCTACGGGCTGGCCCAGACCGTCGAGCGCTATGCGGCGCTGGGCGTGCGTCTGGTGCTGATCGAGCAGGTGCCGCAGCAGGCATACGACCCACAAAAGGTGTATCGACGGGTGTGGGCGAGCGGCGCGCTCGACCAGGCCCTGCTGGATCGCTTCGAGGCCACGCGCGCACAGCACCTGCAACAGCAGTCGTTCGTCGACGGCGTGTTTGCCCGCTTGCCCCCGCAGGTGCAGCGCGTCGACCCGACCGACATCTATTGCCCGGGCGAACGCTGCCTCATGGGCGACGCAGGCGGCAGCTTCTATGCCGACGCCAGCCACCTGTCTGCGCACGGTGCCAACCGGCTGCGCGCGCGCATCCAGGCCCTGCTTGCCCCCTGAGCGACATCGACGGCGGCGCGCCGCACGGCCGTCACAGCGTGGTGCGCAACTGCCACAGCTCAGGGAACAACACCACGTCGAGCATCTTGCGCAGGTAGCTCACGCCACCGGTGCCTCCGGTACCGCGCTTGAAACCGATGATGCGCTCGACGGTGGTCACGTGACGAAAGCGCCAGAGCCGGAACGCATCCTCCAGGTCGACCAGTTCCTCCGCCAGTTGGTACAGGTCCCAGTGCGCCGCCGGATCGTGGTAGACCGCCGTCCAGGCCTGCATGACCGCTGTGCTGGCCACGTAGGGCTGGGTCCAGTCGCGCTGCAGATGGCTGTCGGGCACCGCGAAGCCGCGCCGCGCCAGCAGGCGCAGGGACTCGTCGTAGAGCGACGGTGCCTCGAACGCGGCCTGCACCAGTGCCAGGCGCTCGGGGTGATGTGCGTGCGGCCGCAGCATCGCCGCGTTCTTGTTGCCCAGCGCGAATTCGATGCACCGGTATTGATAGCTCTGGAACCCGCTGGACTGCCCGAGGTAGGGCCGGATCGCGGAGTATTCGGGCGGCGTCATGGTGGCCAGCACGTCCCAGGCGTGCACCAGCTGTTCGAGGATGCGCGAGACGCGCGCCAGCATCTTGAAGGCGCTGGCGAGTTCGTCGCCCGCCACCCGGCGCATGGCGGCGCCGAGTTCATGCAGCATCAGCTTCATCCAGAGCTCGCTGGTCTGGTGCTGCACGATGAACAGCATCTCGTCGTGCGCCGGCGACAGCGGCTTTTGCGCACCCAGGATCCGGTCCAGTTGCAGATAGTCGCCATAGCTCATCGACCGGCTGAAGTCGAGCTGCGCGTGTTCGTCCTGCACGATCTGGGCGGTAGAGGCCGCTACGGGGGGTCGAATTGTCATGTTCGCTCCAGGATCGAACCGGTGGCGCGCGCGAGGCGGGCATGATACGCCGGCACCGCAGCGCCATCGGGATCCCATCGTCGCAACGGCACCCTCGCAACGGCACCCTCGAGCGACGCCCGTACCACCATCGGCCCGCGTGAACAGCCAGCCCCGGCGTCGCGGACGTGACCGGCGACGCGCACCCGGGCGCGCACAATAGCGCCATGGGAACCCTCTATCTCGTGCGCCACGGCCAGGCCTCGTTTGGCGCAGACGACTACGACCAGCTCAGCGACCTGGGGCGGCGCCAGAGCGAACGACTGGGCGAATACCTGGCGCAGCAGGGCGTGCGGCTGGATGCGGCCATCACCGGCAGTCTGAAGCGCCAGAAGCAGACCTGGGAGGCGATCGGCCGCTCGGGCGGCTTTGGCCTGCCGGCGCAGGAATTCCCCGCCATGGACGAATACGACAGCCGCGCGGTGATCGAGGCGATCCACCCGCAGCCGC
The DNA here is from genome assembly GCA_039807845.1 of Rhodoferax sp. Taxonomy (GTDB): domain Bacteria; phylum Pseudomonadota; class Gammaproteobacteria; order Burkholderiales; family Burkholderiaceae_C; genus CAISIP01. The sequence goes on along the minus strand of JBDHRZ010000154.1, from coordinate 1,870 downwards.
TCGCCAAGCCGGACACGCCCGAGGCCTACCGCGAGCACTTCCGGCTGTTGCGCGACGGGCTGACGCAGTGGATGAATGGCGTGCTGAGCCCGCACGGCATGCCGAGCTACGAGGCGTTTCGCAGCGGCATCCACGCGGTGCTCGACCACGTGCGCCGCAAGCACGAAGGCAACGTGCTGCTGGTCTCCAGTGGCGGCCCGATCTCCACCGCGGTCGGGCTGGTGCTGGGCCTCTCGCCCGAGACCACGATCGAGCTCAACCTGCGCATCCGCAACAGCGCCGTCTCCGAGTTCGTGTTCACGCCCAAGCGCCACGCACTGCTGACCTACAACACGCTGCCGCACCTGGACGGCGCCGCATACCGGGACTGGGTCACCTACACCTGAGCATTCGGATGCAGCGTCACCGGCATCGACTGCCGTGAGAATCCACGATCCTGGCAACGTGTTCCACAGCGCATGGCCCGATGACACACGACCGCGTCGCCCTGCTCACCGGAGCCAACACCGGCATCGGCCTGGTCACCGCGCGCGAACTCGCGCGCCAGGGCGGGCAGCTGTTCATCACCTGCCGCAATGCCGGCACGGGGCAGGCCGCAGTGCAGCGCATCCGCGCCGAGAGCGGCAACGCGCGCGTCGAGGCGCTGGTGCTCGACCTGGCCGATTTCGACTCGGTGCGCGCCTGCGCCGAGGACTTCCTCGCGCGCGGCCTGCCGCTGCACCTGCTGGTGAACAACGCCGGGCTGGCCGGCCAGCGCGGCCTGACCGCGTCGGGCTTCGAACTGGCGTTCGGCGTGAACCACATGGGGCCCTTCCTGTTCACCCACCTGCTGCTCGATCGCCTGCGCGCCTCAGCGCCGGCGCGCATCGTCACCGTGGCCAGCCGCGCGCACACCCGCGCCAGTGCGCTGGACTGGAACGCGCTGCGCCAGCGCACGCGCAGCCTCACGGGCCTGCCGGAATACGCCAACTCCAAGCTGGCCAACGTGCTGTTCAGCGCCGAACTGGGGCGCCGGCTGGGCGGCAGCGGTGTACATACCTATGCGCTGCATCCGGGGGTGGTGGCCACCGACGTCTGGCGCGCCGTGCCCTGGCCGGTACGCCCACTCATGAAGCTGCGCATGATCACGCCCGAGGAAGGCGCCAGGACGCCCCTGCATTGCGCCAGCTCGGCCGAGGTGGCCGGCGAGACCGGCCTGTACTACGACCGCTGCCGGCCGCGTACCCCCAGCGCGCAGGCACGCGACAGCGAACTGGCGGCGCAACTGTGGCAGCACAGCCTGCGCTGGAGCGGCCTGCCCGAGGACGGTTGAGTCTGTGACCGCATCAACCACGGACTGGCCCAGAGCCTGGCCAGCCCCCAGGATCCGGGAAAATTCTGAGAGCCGCCCTGGGTGTCCTCATGCCGGCGCAGACAATCGGCGCACGACCAACCGTACATCCTCCATGCAGACCGACACGTTCCTCGCCCGCCATCGCGCCGCCTGGCAAGCCCTCTGGCAGGTCCTGGTACCGGGGCACGCTGACCGGGAAGCATTGCTGAAGCAATTGACGGCGCGCTACAGCGAGCCGCACCGCCACTACCACACGCTCGAACACCTGGACGCCTGCCTGCGCCACCTGGCCAGCGTGCGCGCGCAGCTCGAGCGGCCGGCCGAGACGACGCTCGCCCTGTGGTTCCACGACGCCATCTACGAAGTGGGCGCCACCGACAACGAACTGCGCAGCGCCGACTGGGCGCGCCAGGCGCTGCTCGACGCCGGTGGCGAGCAGGACGCGGCCGAGCGTGTGCATGCGGCGATCATGGCCACGCGCCACGACCGGCCGGCCACCACGGCCGACCAGCAACTGCTGCTCGACGCCGACCTCGC
>JBDHRZ010000153.1:0-6752 GCA_039807845.1 Rhodoferax sp. | reverse complement strand
GTCTCCATGATCTGCAGCCACTTGCGCAGGTCGCAGGCGAAGCTGCTGCTGGTGGTGGCCTCGATGCGCTGGCGCGCCAGGGCACTCAGCATCACCATGGCGCAACAGGGCGTGCTGCTCCAGCCTTTCTGTGGGGCGCTCACCAGGATGTCGACGCCGCAGGCCTGCATGTCGACCCAGATCGTGCCCGAGGCGATGCAGTCGAGCACGAACAGGCCGCCCACCGCGTGCACCGCCTCGCCGACGGCGTGCAGGTAGTCGTCGGGCAGGATCATGCCGCTGGCAGTCTCCACGTGCGGAGCGAACACCAGCGCAGGCTTGTCGGCGCGGATGCGCGCCACCACCTCCTCGATCGGCGCCGGGGCAAACGGCGCCTGCGCGCCGCTACCCTGGCGGCGCGCCTTGAGCACGATCGACTCCGACGGAATCCGGCCCATCTCGAAGATCTGGCTCCAGCGGTAGCTGAACCAGCCGTTGCGCAGCACCAGCACCTTCTGGTCGTGCGCGAACTGGCGCGCCACCGCCTCCATGCCGAAGGTGCCACTGCCCGGCACGATCGCCACGCTGTGCGCGTGATACACCTCCTTCAGCATGCCGGAGATGTCGCGCATCACACCCTGGAAGCTGGCAGACATGTGGTTGAGCGCGCGGTCGGTGTAGACCACCGAGTACTCGAGCAGGCCGTTCGGGTCGACGTGGGGAAGCAGGCCGGGCATGGCAATCTCCGTTGGAAGCAAAGATGCATTCTGGCAGAGTGCGATCCGCCCGCCGCCCAGGCGGGGCGATATGCTCGTGTCCACGCCTGCGATGCTCTGCATCACGCCCGACCTCATCCACGGCCGCCCGTCGACCCGGCCTACCGGCAAGGCCGGATGTGGAGTCTCGTGTCGCACGACCTGGATGAGACCAACCCTATGATTCCGTAAGCCGGTGGCCCCAGGACTCGACCAGCTGCTCGATTGCCTGCGCCACGACCCGGCATGCCGGTGACAGCTTGCCCTGCTTCGGAAACGACAAGGTCACGTAGCGGCAAAGATCAGGACGCACGAGTCGGCTTGCCTGCAGTCGTCCGGCGTTCAGCTCCATGGAGATCGAGTATTGCCCCAGCACCGAATACAGCCCCGGTGTGCGCGCTGCGAGCTCCTTCTGCACCGTCAACGAGTCGGCCTCCGCGACGGCCTTGAGTTGGAAGCCCAGACTGCGGGCAGTGTCGTCCAGCGCGCTGCGCCAGTGACTGGGCCGACGCGGCAGGACGAGCGACAGTCCGTTCAGGGACGCAAAGTTCAGCGTCGGCGTGCATGTGAGCGGATCGCCAGGCGCTGAGACGACATACGTGTTCGCCACGCCGAGTTGACGCTCATCGTTGCCACCAGGCTTCCTGAAACGAAACAGCACGGCCAGATCCACGGCACCACCGTCGAGCATCGCATCGAGTTCCGCTCCCTGCCCCTCGGTGATGTCGAGGCGAACTCCCGGATGCCTTGCCTGGAGCACGGTGAAGAGATGGGTCACCAGCGGATGGGCCGCCGAGGGGATGATTCCCAGCCTGACTTCCCCCATCAACCGACCGGACTCGGAACGCAGTTCCTGCTCGAGTTGTTCCGTCGCCTGCAGCCATGCACGCAGGCGCGTTGCCGCGCGCTCACCGAACGCAGTCAATTCGACACCACGCCCTGTGCGGTGGAAAAGTCGTCCACCACATGCCTTCTCGAACGCCGTGATCTGTCGGCTGACATGTGACTGCACCGTCTGCCGGTGCGCGGCGACCTTGCTCAGACTGCGCGCGTCTGCCACTTCGAGGAATAGCCTGGCGACTGAAACATTCATCGGATCACCCCTCGGTGAATTGCCAAATAAGGCAAGTCTGATTCGCCAGAATTCTATCTATCAGCATTTGCGATGGGTACCTATAGTGCCAGCACGCATCCCACTCAACCCCCCCACCGCAAGGAGATTTCCATGAGCAAACCCGGTTTCGACATGCGCGGCCTGAACCCCGCCCCCATTACCCCTTTCACCCGCGAGGGTGCAGTCGACTACCCGGCCATCATGCGCCTGGGCCGTTGGCTGTCCAGCGTGTCCGGTGTCAAGAGCCTGACGGTTCTCGGCCACGCTGGCGAAGGCACATTTCTCGAGCGCGATGAGCAGTACAAGGTCATCGAAGCGTTCCGCGAATCGGTTGGCGACCGCATTCCGATCGTCGCCGGCATTACGCTGGAAGGCACCCAGGTCGCGGCCGAAGAGGCCAAGCGCGCGGTCAAGGCGGGGGCCAAGGCCGGTCTCGTCTACCCGTCCCACGGCTGGCTTCGCTTCGGCTATCAAAAGGGGGCGCCGCAGGACAAATACAAGGCCATCCACGAAGCCAGCGGCCTGCCGCTGATCCTGTTCCAGTACCCCGATGTCACCAAGTGCACCTATGACCTGGAGACGCAGTTGGCGATCGCAGCCCAACCCGGCGTGTTCGCCATGAAGAATGGCGTGCGCAACATGAAGCGCTGGGACCGTGAAATCCCGGTCATCCGCAAGGAGTGCCCGGACCTGCAGATCCTCACCTGCCACGATGAATACCTTCTGCACACCATGTTCGACGTCGATGGCGCCCTCGTCGGCTATGGCTGCATTGCGCCCGAGTTGCTGGTGGAGATGATTGCGGCCGGCAAGGCCAAGGACTACCGGAAGGCACGCGAACTGCACGATCGCCTGCTCCCGGTCACTGCCAATGTCTACCACCGCGGCTCCCACATGGAAGGCACGGTCGCATTGAAGTGGGCACTGGTGGCACGCGGCATCCTGGAGCATGCGACGGTGCGCTCGCCACTGCTGCCGCTGGCCGACGGTGCCGACAAGGAGATCGCCGACGCCGTGCGTGCGGCCGGCCTTGGCCGGGTCGCCTGAACCGGTACGGCACCCGATCGCATGAGGAATGAGACCGAGAGTGTGAAGCGCTCTCGGCCCGACACCTCGAAACTGCAACCCTCCACCAACGTACATCCCATGAACGCCTGCAAACACTTTCTGACTGCGCTGAGCCTCACGTTGGCGTCGCTGGCCCCCGCGCTGGCTGCCAACTTTCCGGAGAAGACACAAACCCTGCGCCTCGTCGTTCCGTTTGCGGCGGGCGGCGGGGTCGACAACGCGGCGCGTCTGCTCGCCGACCAGTTGCGCAAGCAACTCGGCATGACGGTGATCGTCGAGAACAAGGCAGGCGGCAGCGGAACGATCGGTGGCGCTGCCGTCAAGGCTGCCGGCGCTGACGGCTATACGCTGTTGTTCTCTGCTGCAACGCATGTACTGGCAAAGCAGGTGCTCGCCAGCACGCCTTACGACCCGGTCACCGACTTCGCGCCGGTAGCGCGCGTCGGCGAAGCGCCGCTGATGCTGGTGATCTCGCCAAAGTTGCCGCCGCAGACGCTGACGGACGTTCTCGCCGCTGCAAGACAGCCGCCGCAAACGTGGACCGCGGCGATTCCTGCCGCCGGTGCTCCCAGCCATCTCGCAACGCTGCTCCTAGCGCAGCAAGGCGGCGTGAAATTCACTTACGTGCCCTACAAAGGCACCCAGCCAGCACTCGTGGATGTGGCTGGTGGCCACGTGAACATGTTGCTGGACTCGATGATCTCGCTGCTCCCACTCGCAAAGGGCGCAAAGGTCAAGCCCGTGGCCATCACGTCGAAGAAGCGCAGCCCGCTCATACCCGACGTGCCCACGGTCGCCGAAAGCGGCATTGCGGGCTACTCTTATGTGTCGTGGTACGGCGTGTGGGCGCCCAAGGAGACACCGCCCGACCGGATCAGCACGCTCAATGCTGCGATCAATGCCGCCGTGGAGCAGTTGGCGAAGTCTGGCGCGTTCGTGGGCCTGGGCATCGATCCGGTGATCGAGACGACCGACCAGTTCAAGCGCTACATCATGAACGACGTCGCGCAAGGCTCCGAACTTCTCAGGAGCGCCGGCTTCAAGCCCGAGTAGGAGCCCGCCGGCTGACCCGTGTGAACGGCTTCGACCCGCGCCTGCGCACGAGCCCGATGGCGCCCCGCATCGGGTGCGGCGCCGGCGCGCTCGCGCGGCCATGCGGCAGAATCCTTTGCAGCGTGCCGCCACTGGTAAACCCCGATGGCCGTCGCGCCGCCGCGCCGCCAGAATCCGGTTGCCGCATCGGCTCCCCCGTCATTCCAGGAGTATCCCGTGCAATCCATCTTCATCCGTTCCGCCGCAGCGCTGGCCGTCGCCGGCGCGTTTGCCCTGCCAGCCGCCGTGCTGGCCGCCACCCCGAAGGACACGCTGGTCGTGACCTGGGCGATCGACGACATCATCACGATGGACCCGGCCGAGTCGTTCGAGATCTCGGCCGGCGAGGTGATGGGCAACAGCTACGACCGCCTGCTGCGCTACGACGTGAACGACCCGTCCAAACTGGTGGCCGACCTCGCCACCAAGTGGTCGGTCTCGGCCGACGGCAAGACCTACACGTTCGAACTGCGCCCGGGCGTGAAGTTCGCCTCCGGCAACGCGCTCAGCGCCGAGGACGTGGTGTACTCGCTGCAGCGCGCCGTCCAGCTGGACAAGACGCCAGCCTTCATCCTGACGCAATTCGGTCTCAGCAAGGACAACGTCAAGGACAAGATCAAGCAGACCGGGCCACTCACGCTCACCGTCGAGACCGACCAGGCCTACGCGCCGACCTTCGTCTACAACTGCCTGACCGCCAACGTGGCGGCGATCGTGGACAAGAAACTGCTGCAGTCCAAGGAGGCGAACGGCGACATGGGCTACGGCTGGCTCAAGACCAACTTCGCCGGCTCGGGCCCGATGAAGGTGCGCGAATGGCGCGCCAACGAGGTGCTCGCGCTCGAGCGCAACGACAACTACTGGGGCGCCAAGGCCAAGCTGGCGCGCGTGATCTACCGCCACGTGAAGGAGTCGGCCACGCAGCGCCTGATGCTGGAGAAGGGCGACGTCGACATCGCGCGCAACCTGACGCCGCAGGACCTGGACGCCGTGGCCGCGAACAAGGACATCCGCACCACCAACACGCCCAAGGGCACGGTCTGGTACCTCAGCCTGAACCAGAAGAACCCGATCCTGGCCAAGCCCGAGGTGCGCGAGGCGTTCAAGTGGCTGGTCGACTACGACGCGATCGGCGCCACGATGATCAAGAACATCGGCGTCGTGCACCAGAACTTCCTGCCGGTGGGCCTGCTGGGCGCGAGCACCGACAAGCCCTACAAGCTCGACGTCGACAAGGCGAAGGCGCTGCTGGCCAAGGCCGGCTACCCGAGCGGCTTCAAGATCACGATCGACATGCGCACCGCGCAACCGGTGCAGGGCATGACCGAGGCGATCCAGCAGACGCTCAAGCGCGCCGGCATCGAGATGGAGATCCTGCCCGGCGACGGCAAGCAGACGCTCACCAAGTACCGTGCGCGCCAGCACGACCTCTACATCGGGCAGTGGGGTGCCGACTACTGGGACCCGCACACCAACGCCGACACCTTCGCGCGCAACCCGGACAACAGCGACAACGCCAAGTCCAAGCCGCTGGCCTGGCGCAACGCCTGGGACATCCCGGAGATGACGAAGAAGACCGACGCGGCGGTCCTCGAACGCGACGCGAACAAGCGCAAGACCATGTACCTGGACCTGCAGGCGGACCACCGCAAGAACAGTCCGTTCGTGATGATCGGGCAGATGATCGAGACCGCGGCGCTGCGCAGCGACGTGAAGGACTTCAAGCTCGGTCCCACGTCCGATGCGACCTACATGTTTCGCGTCAGCAAGTAGTCCCGCCACGCCGGTCCGGGCTTGAACGCCAACGCAGCAGCACCACCGAGCGCGCCCGCGCGCCGGGGCCGCGCGCGCTGGAAGCGCGCCCTCGGCAGCGGCGCGCGGTTCGTCGGCGTCATTCTGCTGACCTACCTCGGGCTGCTGGCAGTCACGTTCTTCATCGGCCGCGTGATGCCGATCGACCCGGTGCTGGCGATCGTCGGCGACCGGGCGCCCGAACACGTGGTCCAGCGCGTGCGCGAGGAACTCGGCCTGAACAGGCCGCGCTACGTCCAGTTCGCGATCTACCTCAAGAAGGTCGCGCAGGGCGACTTCGGCACTTCGGTGCTGACCTCCAACCCGGTGCTCACCGACATCAGGCGCACCTTCCCGGCCACTGTCGAACTGGCCACGCTGGGCATCATCATCGGCGCCGGACTGGGCGTGCCGCTGGGCGTATGGGCGGCGGTGCGCCGCGGCGGCCTGGCGGACCAGTTCGTGCGCGTGATGGGCCTGGTCGGCTACTCGGTGCCGATCTTCTGGCTCGGGCTGATGGCCCTGGTGCTGTTCTATGCCCGGCTGGGCTGGGTCGGGGGGCCGGGGCGGATCGACGTGAGCTACGAGTACTCGGTCACGCTGCAGTCGGGCTTCCTGCTGCTCGACGGCGCGCGCCAGGGCCAGTGGGATGCGTTTCGCAACGTGCTCTCGCACCTGATCCTGCCGGCCGGGCTGCTCGGCTACTTCTCGCTCGCCTACATCAGCCGCATGACGCGCTCGTTCATGCTGGGTGAACTGGCGCAGGAGTACGTGGTCGCGGCGCGCGCCAAGGGCCTGTCGGAAGCGCGCATCATCTGGCGCCACGCCCTGCGCAACGCCATGGTGCCGCTGATCACGGTGGTGGCGCTGTCCTACGCCGGGCTGCTCGAAGGCTCGGTGCTCACCGAGACCGTGTTCGCCGGGCCCGGCCTGGGCCTGTACCTCACCAACGC
>JBDHRZ010000152.1:0-6795 GCA_039807845.1 Rhodoferax sp. | reverse complement strand
GAGGTGCTGCGCGACGGTCTGCCCCAGGTCGCAGAAGCTCTCGCGCGTGCCCAGCGCGACGGGGCGCACGCCGGGGCCGGAAAACAGCTGCGGCACCTGCTCGCGCGTGTGGTCGCTGCCGGGCCAGGTCGGATCGCAGCCGTGGTCGGCGCTGAGCACCAGCAGGTCGCCGGCGCGCAGGCCGGCGAGCAGCGCCGGCAGCCGCGCGTCGAACGCTTCGAGCGCGTTCGCGTAGCCTGCGACGTCGCGCCGGTGCCCGTATTCCTGGTCGAAGTCGACGAAGTTGGCGAACACGAGCGAGCCGTCGGGCGCCCGCGCGCACTGCGCGAGCAACAGGTCGAACAGGGCCATGTTGCCCGCCGCCTTGTGCAGTTGCGTGATGCCGCGCTGCGCGAAGATGTCGCCGATCTTGCCCAGCGCGATGACCGCGCGGCCGGCGTCACTGGCTACGTCGAGCAGGGTCGGCGCCGGTGGGGGCACGGCGAAGTCGCGGCGATTGGCGGTGCGCCGGAAGTTCCCTGGCGTGCCGGTGAACGGGCGCGCGATCACGCGCGCGATGCGCCAGGGCTGCACCAGTTCGAATGCCCGCTGGCAGATCGCGTAAAGGCGCTCGAGGCCGAACGCTTCTTCGTGCGCCGCGACCTGGAACACCGAATCCGCCGAGGTGTAGGCGATCGGCATGCCGCTGGCCAGGTGCTGCCGGCCCAGCCGCTCGATGATCTCGGTGCCCGAGGCGTGGCAATGGCCCAGCACCCCGGGCAGCGCGCAGGCGCGTGTCCAGTCGTCGATCAACTCGGCCGGGAAACACGGATCGGGCCCGTCGAACAAGCCCCATGCGAACCGCACCGGCACGCCCGCCATTTCCCAGTGGCCGCTGGGGGTGTCCTTGCCGAGCGACTGCTCGTTCGCGCTGGCGTAGGCGCCACTGAAGCCCGCGCGCCGCTGCAGCCCGGCCGGCCAGCGCCCGCTCGCCTGGTGGGCCGCCGCGCCCAGGCCGAGTCGCTCGAGCTGCGGGATGCGCAGCGGCTGCCCCTGCGCCGAGCGCCACTGCGCGATGTGGCCCAGCGTGTCGGCGTCCTGTTCACGGAAGCGCGCGGCGTCCGCGGCGGCACCGATGCCGAGCGAATCGAGCACCGCGATGAACGCGCGCGCCATGGGCTTCAGCCCCCCGCGGCGTGCTGCCGCAGGAAGTGCGGCAGCAGCCGCATCAGCTCGCGTGCGCCGAGCGCCGCGTGGTGCAGCGTGTGCGCGTGCGACAACGGCTGGTCCGACATGCCTTCGGCCAGGTTGGTGACGGTGGCGATCGCCAGCACCTGCAGCCCGCAATGGCGTGCCACGATCACTTCGGGCACGGTGGACATGCCCACCAGGTCGGCGCCGAGCGTGCGCATCATCCGGATCTCGGCCGCGGTCTCGAAGCTCGGGCCGCTGGTGGCCAGGTACACGCCCTCGTGCCAGGCGATGCCGAGCGCCTGCGCCGACGCCTGCAGGCTCCGGCGCAAGTTCGCGTCATAGGCGTTCGCCATGCTGAGGAAGCGCGGCCCGAAGCGCTCGTCGTTGCTGCCGGTCAGCGGGTTGCCCGGCAGCAGGTTGATGTGGTCGCTGATGGCGACCAGGCTGCCCGGGCCGGCCTCGGCGCGCAGGGATCCGGCTGCGCAGGTGAGCAGCAGGGAGGTGCAGCCGATCGCCCGCAAGGTGCGGATTGCGCAGGCCATCACGGCCATCCCCTTGCCTTCGTAGAAGTGGCCGCGCCCCTGCATGCAGAGCACGTCGACACCGCCCAGGCGTCCGCAGACCAGCACGCCGGCATGGCCCTGCACGGTTGCGGCGGGAAAACCCGGCAGCTCGCGATAGGCGATGTGCACCGCGTCCTCGATGCTGTCGGCCAGGCCACCGAGCCCGGAGCCGAGCACGATCGCCACCTTCGGCGCGAGGTGCGGGATGCGCGCACGCAGCAGCGCGACGGCCGCGTCGACCGGATCGGGGTCTGGGTCGGGTTCCGCCTGCGCCTTCATTCGGCCGCGCCCTTTGCCTTGGTTGCGGCGCTGGTGCGTGGCCGGCGGCCGTGGCTGGTCTTGCGCGCGGCCTTGGCCGGAGCCGGGCCGGTGCTGGCATCGGCGGCGGCTGTTGCCGGGACCTCGACTGCCGCAGTTGCCGCGGGCGGCGCTGCTTGGGTTGCTTGCGTTTCGGTCGCTGCCGCTTCGGTCGCTGCGTCGTCGCTGGCTGTTGCCTTGGTCGTTGCCGCGCGGGCAGCCGCCCTGGTTGCGCGGTTCGCGCGTGTGTCGCGTGTGTTGGCTTGCGCCCCGGGTACGCCGTCGCCGTCCGCGGTCGGAGCTACCGTCGGTGCCGGCGGCGCATGGGCGACGGCTTCCGCGGGGACGGCGCTGCGATACACGTAGGCGCCCGACTTGTCGTCGCGTCCGAAGGCGAGAAAGCCGCGCGCCTGCGCATCCTCGAGCAGATTGCCGAAGGCGCGAAAGCCGTAGTTCGACTCGCTGAAGTCCGGCTTGCGGCGCTTGATCGCCTCCTTGAGCACGGAGGCCCAGATCTTGCCGGTGTCGCCGCGCTCGGCGAGCAGGGCGTCGAAGGTCTGTACGGCCAGTTCCACGCCGGCGCGCCGGCGCCCTTCGAGTTCGTCCTTGCGGCGGCGCTCCTCGTCGGGCGAACGGCGCGCAGCGGGCTGGCTGTCGGCGCGCTCGCGGCGCGACTGCGAGCGCTGGTTCTCGCGCACCAGGTCGTCGTAGAAGATGAACTCGTCGCAGTTGGCGATCAGCAGGTCCGAGGTCGACTGGCGCACGCCCACGCCGATCACCTGTTTGGCGTTCTCGCGCAGCTTGGACACCAGCGGCGAGAAGTCCGAGTCGCCGCTGATGATGACGAAGGTGTTCACGTGTGCCTTCGTGTAGCACAGGTCCAGCGCGTCGACCACCAGCCGGATGTCGGCCGAATTCTTGCCCGACTGGCGTACGTGCGGGATCTCGATCAGCTCGAAGTTGGCCTCGTGCATCGCGGCCTTGAAGCCCTTGTAGCGATCCCAGTCGCAATAGGCCTTCTTCACGACGATGCTGCCCTTGAGCAGCAGGCGTTCGAGCACCGGCTTGATGTCGAATTTCTCGTGGCCCAGGTCGCGCACGCCGAGTGCGACGTTCTCGAAGTCGCAGAACAGCGCCATGCTGAGGTCGTCGTGGTTCGAGGCCATGCCGGTTTCCGGGTGCAGTACAAGGCGCGATCATCACACAGAACGCCAGTCGGTTTCGCGTCGGCTGGTGCGCATGCGGAGCCACCCAGGCGGCCGGATGTGCGAATCACGGCAGCAGGATCTTGATGGGTGATCAGCCGGCACAATGGCAGGATCAGGCAGGGCAGTTCAGCGGAGACGCATGCAGATGGCACAGCGAGAAGCAGGCGGGGTGGGGCAGGCAGGTGCAACTGGGGTGGCAGGCGCATCACGCGCAGCCTGTGCAGACGACCCGGCACGCGCAACAGGCGCAACAGGCGTTGCGGGAGCCGCAGGCGTTGCGGGTCCAGCAGGCGCAGGAGACGCAGTCCGAACCGATGCGCCCGACCGTGCAGCCATGCCGGCGGCCGGCGAGGGCTGGGTGTTCGCGCAGGCACTCATCCACTCGCGGCGCAACGTGCTGCCGCGCCGCCTGGTCGAGCCCGGGCCCGATCAGGCGCAACTGCAGGCCTTGCTGACGCTGGCCGCCGCGGCGCCCGACCACGGCCAGCTCACGCCCTGGCGCTTCGTCATCGTGCCGCAGCCGCAGCGCCATCGGCTCGCCGAAACATTTGCGCGGGCGCTTGCCGAGCGCGATCCCGCAGCCAGCGAAGCAGAGCTGGCGGCCGCGCGCGAAAAGGCCTACCGCGCGCCGCTGCTGCTGGTGGCGATCGCCTGCCTTGGGCCGCGCGAGCCCGACACGCCCGCGCTGGAGCGGGTGGTGTCCATGGGCGCGGCGATCCAGAACCTGCTGCTGGGCGCGCACGCCATGGGCTTCGGGGCTGGCCTCACCAGTGGCCGTGCCATGGCTTCGCGCCAGATGCGCGCGCTGCTCGCGCTCGCAGCTGGCGAGGAGGCAGTGTGCTGCGTGAACATCGGTTCGGTCGCACGCGACAAGCCGCGTGCGCGCGCCCGCCCCGAGCCGGCCGACTTCGTGCGCACGCTCGGCGTGGGGTCAGGTCTTGCCTTTTGCCCCCCAACTCTGTGAGCACTGCTGGGGTCCGGTCTTTTGCCCGTCCAACGGGATGGGGGGTAGGATGCAGGGCTTGACTCCAGCAGCGCTTGCCAGCATCGATCAACCGCGGCAGCATCAACTGCGCCGCGACATTCGCAGCTTGTTCATCGTGCGCTTCTCACTCAGATCGTCGCGCCAGACCGGCGAGCCTGAACGGAGTTCTGAATGATCGACCGTACCGCACCGCTCGATGCGTCCGCTGTGGCGCGGGCTGCATCCTTGATCAAGCAGGCCGATGCGCTGATCGTTGCGGCCGGTGCTGGCATGGGGGTCGACTCCGGTTTGCCGGACTTCCGTGGCAAGGACGGGTTCTGGCGGGCCTATCCGGCCTTGCGTGAGGCGCAGATCGACTTCTACAGCATCGCGTCTCCCGCAGCATTTCACGTGTCGTCCGCGCGCGCCTGGGGGTTCTATGGTCATCGGCTGGCCTTGTACCGTGAGACGGTGCCGCATCGAGGCTACGACATCCTGCGGCGCTGGGGTGAGCGCATGCTCCATGGACTGAGCATCTTCACGAGCAACGTGGATGGCCAGTTTCAGAAGGCGGGCTTCGACCGGGCGCACATCCATGAATGCCACGGCTCCATTCATCACCTGCAGTGCCTCGAATCCTGCCGCGAAGAGGTGTGGGTTGCCGATGACTTCCAGCCGGACGTGGATGCACAGAAGTGCCAGCTGCGCAATGCGCCACCCGTCTGCCCACACTGCGGCGGCCTGGCACGCCCAAATGTGTTGATGTTCGGCGATTTGGGTTGGATCGATCGGCGCACCGCAGATCAGGGACGCCGGCAGGAAGCGTGGTTGTCCGCGGTGACGCGGCCTATCGTCATCGAGTTGGGTGCAGGCACGGCGATTCCCTCCGTACGGCTTTTCAGCCAGCGTGTGATTCAACGGTTCGGCGGGCGACTGGTTCGAATCAATCCCAACGAGTGCGATGTACCGACTCGACTGGATGTGGGGCTGCGAATCGGCGCGGCCGATGGCCTTGCGTCGATAGCGAACGTTCTGGGTGACGAGTGAGTCGCTGGGGTCAGGTCTCCTTTTGCCCCCCAGGCATGATGGGGTCAGGTCTTGCCTTTTGCCCCCCCACGGAGTTGGGGGGGCAAAAGGCAAGACCTGACCCCAGCGACTCACGGAGTTGGGGGGCAAAAGGCAAGACCTGACCCCATCATGCCAGCAGCAGCGCCGGTTGCTCCAGCAGGCGGCGCACGGACTGGATGAAGTGCGCTGCGTCGTGGCCATCGACGACGCGGTGGTCGAACGACGAGGAGAGATTCATCATCCGGCGCGCTGCGAAGGCGCCGGCGACGACCATCGGGCGCTCGGCGATCCGGTTCACGCCGACGATGGCGACCTCGGGCGCGTTGATGATCGGGGTGGATGCGATGCCGCCCAGCGCGCCCAGGCTGGTGAGCGTGATCGTCGATCCTTCGAGTTCGCTGCGCGTCGCCTTGCCGGCACGGGCCAGCGCGGCCAGCCGGGCGATCTCTTGCGCGTTGGCCCACAGGTCGTTGTCCTGCGCGTTGCGCAGCACCGGCACCATCAGGCCTGCATCGGTCTGGGTGGCGATGCCCACGTGCACTGCGCGGTGGCGCGTGACGATGCCCGCCTCGTCGTCGAACCAGGCGTTGACCTGGGGCACTTGCGCGATCGCCAGCACGATCGCGCGCAGCAAGAGGGGCAGTAGCGTCAGCCTCCCGCGCTCGGCGAGCCAGCGAGCGTTCAACTGCGCGCGCAAGGATTCCAGTTCGGTCACGTCGCACTCTTCGACATAGGAGAAGTGCGGGATGCGGCGCGTGGCATCCTGCATCCGTTGTGCGATGCGCCGGCGCAGTCCGATCACCCGGATCTGCTGCACGGCATCGCCGGCGGTGCCTGCTTCCCGTACGTCTGCGGGAGCGGCGGCCGATCGAACGCCTGCGCCGAGCGGGCGCACGGCACCCTGGATGGGCGTGCCGTGGCGTGCGATGTACGCATCCAGATCGGCCTGCATGATGCGCCCGGCCGTGCCCGTGGCGGCAAGCGCATACAGGTCGACGCCGAGTTCCCATGCTCGCCGGCGCAGAGCGGGCGAGGCGATCGGCCGGCCGGCTCCTTTCGGGGCGAGCACGTGAGCATTGGCCCCGGCGGCGGCGTTTTCGTTGTGCGGGCCATCGCCCGGCCCATCCCTCGGGCCGGCACGCGATCCCGATTCCGGACCCGAGGCACCTCCCGAGGCACCCCCCGAGGCACCCCCCGAGGCATCACCCGAACCGATCCTCCGCGATGCGTCTCCGCCGCCGTGCCCGGCTGCTGGCGGCGGCGCATGGTGCGCGCTGCCGGCGCGGCGTTCGACTGGTGCCCGAGTGCTCGCCACTTCGGCCACTCCCCTGGCAGCGCCTGATTCTTCCATCTCGATCGTGACCAGCGTGGCTCCCACGGGCAGCACCTGTCCGGTCGCCCCACCAAGCGCCGTGATGCGTCCGGCCACCGGCGAGGGGATCTCCACCGTGGCCTTGTCGGTCATGACGTCGGCCAGCAACTGATCTTCCTGCACGCGGTCGCTGACCGGCACGCGCCAGGC
>JBDHRZ010000151.1:0-6815 GCA_039807845.1 Rhodoferax sp. | reverse complement strand
CTCGGCTGCGCTGCCGGCCCCGGCGGGTGCGGCGCGCACGCGCGGCTCCAGTGTGCCCACGCTGTCCTCGGTCGTCGCCATCACTTCGACGCCGAGCGCGGTCTGCCGGTTGGAGAGGATCAGCGTGGCCTCGCCGAAGGCCAGGCGCGCCTTGGCCAGTGCCTCGCGCGAGGTGGCACCGGTGAATCGCTGGATGTTCATGCTGCGCCACCTCGCAGGATCGGTCCGATGCGGATCGTATGGGTTTCGGGGATTTCACTGTGCGCCAGCACCTGCAGGCGCGGCGCGGCGCGGCGCAGCAGCCGGGCGATCGCGCTGCGGATCGCATCGGGCACCAGCAGGCAGGCCGGCACGCCGCCTTCTTCCTGCCTGAGCGCCACCTCGGCCGCGCTGCGGCTGAACAGGTCGGCCACGCCGGGGTCCAGCGCCGGGCCACCGGCATTACCCAGCGCCTGCACGAGCAGCCGCTCCAGCGAGGGATCGATCGCGATCACGTCGAGTTCGCGCGTCGCGCCGTAGATCTGCTGCACGATGGCCGGTGCCAGCGCGACGCGAACGCGCCGGGCCAGTTCGGCCGGGTCGGTGGTGCTGGCGGCGTGTTCGGCCAGCGCCTCGATGATGGTGCGGATGTCGCGGATGTGCACGCCTTCGTCCAGCAGCAGTTGCAGCACCTTCTGGAACACCGCGACGGAAACCATTTTCGGCACCACCTCCTCGATCAGCCTGGGCGCCAGCCTGGTCACGTGTTCCACCAGTTGCTGGGTCTCGGTGCGGCTGAGCAGCCGCCCGGCCTGCACCTGCATCAAGTGTGACAAATGGGTCGCCATCACGGTCTCGGAATCAACTACCGTAAAGCCGGCCATTTGCGCTGCTTCCTTCTGCCGGTCGTCGATCCAGTGTGCCGGCAGGCCGAACGCGGGATCGGTGGTGGCGGTGCCGATCAGCGGGGTGGTGATGCCGCCCGGGTTGATGGCGAGGAACATGCCGGGGAAGGCCTCGCCTTCGCCCACGATCACGCCGCGCAGCGTGATCCGGTAGGCGCTGGGCTTGAGTTCGAGGTTGTCGCGCACGTGCACGGCCGGCGGCAGGAAGCCCACTTCCTGCGCGAACTTGCGCCGCACGCCCTTGATGCGGTTGAGCAGGTCGCCCTGGCGCGTCTTGTCGACCAGCGCGATCAGGCGGTAGCCCAGTTCCAGCCCAAGCTGGTCGACCGGCTGCAGGTCGTCCCAACTGGCTTCGCCGTCGCCCGCGCTGGCCGCCTGCGCGCCGGGCTGCGGTTCGGCCGGTGCCGGCTTGCGCGCCAGCATCCACGATCCATAGGCCAGCAGCGCGGCGATGGCCAGGAACACCAGGTGCGGCATGCCCGGGATGACGCCGAGCACGCCCAGGATGACGGCGGCGATGCCCAGGATGCGCGGCGAGACGAACATCTGGTGCGCGATCTGGCGCCCCAGGTCGTGCTCCTTGCCCACGCGCGAGACCACCATCGCCGCGGCCACCGAGATCAGCAGGCCCGGGATCTGCGCCACCAGCGCGTCACCCACCGCGAGCAGGATGTAGCTGTCGGCCGCCTGGCTCGCGCTCAGGCCGTGCTGCAGCATGCCGACCGCAAAGCCACCCACCAGGTTGATGAGCAGGATCAGGATGCCGGCCACGGCGTCGCCGCGCACGAACTTGGAGGCGCCGTCCATCGAGCCGAAGAAGTCCGCCTCCTCGCCGACCTCGGCGCGCCGGCGCCGCGCCTCCTTCTCGTCGATGGTGCCGGCGTTGAGGTCGGCGTCCACTGCCATCTGCTTGCCGGGCATGGCGTCCAGTGCAAAGCGCGCCGACACCTCGGCGATGCGCTCGGCGCCCTTGGTGACCACGACGAAGTTGATCACCACCAGGATCAGGAACACGATCAGGCCGACCGCGAAGTTGCCCCCGATGAGGAAGTGGCCGAAGGCTTCGATCACCGCACCGGCCGCGCCGGCGCCGGTGTGGCCCTCGAGCAGCACCACGCGCGTGGAGGCGACGTTGAGCGACAGGCGCAGCAGCGTGGTGAGCAGCAGCACGGTGGGGAAGGCCGCGAAATCGAGTGGCCGCAGCATGTAGGCCGCCACCATCATCACCATCAGCGCGATCGCGATGTTGACGGTGAAGAACACGTCCAGCAGCGCCGGCGGCAGCGGCAGCACCATCATCGACAGCACCGCGATCACGAGCAGCGGCGTGGCCGCGCCGCGCGCGAACGCGCCGTAGGGTCCGACCCAGCGCTGCAGGGTGCCGACCAGCGCGCCCACGGTCATGCCGGCAGCCTGCCGTGCAGGGGATCGAGCTCGGCGGGCACCAGCGGCTCGGGCGGGTCACCAGGCATCGGGGCTTCGCCGCGCAAGCCCGCCTTCAGCCGGTACACGTAGGCGAGCACCTGGGCCACCGCGGTGTACAGGGTGCTGGGGATGTCCTGCCCGATCTCGGCGTTGGCGTAGAGCGCGCGCGCGAGCATCGGCGACTGCAGCACCGGGATGGCGTGGCTGCGCGCCAGTTCGCGGATGCGCAGCGCCAGCAGATCGGCGCCCTTGGAGAGCACCTGCGGCGCGACCATGGTCTGCTCGTCGTAGCGGATCGCCACCGCGAAGTGGGTCGGATTCATCACCACGAAGTCGGCCTTGGGCACGGCCGACACGCTGGCACCCTGCGCGAGTTCGCGCTGGCGCTGGCGCAGCCGGCCCTTCACGTGCGGGTTGCCGTCGGACTCCTTGTGCTCCTGCTTGAATTCCTGGTGCGACATCTTCAGGCGCGACTTGTGCAGGTACTTCTGCAGCGGCACGTCGATCGCCGCCACCACCAGCATCAGCAGCAGCATCATGCCCATGCCCGTGCTCAGCCAGTCGCCGACTCCGTGCAGCGCCGCCACCGAGGGCTGGCGCACCAGCGTCGCGAGCGATTCGATGCTGCCGCCCAGGTAGGAGGCGCCGATGCCCGCGAGCACGACCACGATCGCCAGCATCTTGCCGACTTCGGCCAGCTTGTCCTTGCTCAGCAGCCGGCCCAGACCGGCGCGCGGGCTGATCCGGCTGAGGTCCGGCAGGACGGGCTTGCCCGAGCTGACCCAGCCACCGACCGCCACGTTGCTCAGCACCACCGCTACGAGCACGATCGCCGCGAAGATCGTGCAACCCGCCAGGCCGGCCAGCGCCATGTCCTGCAGCCGTTCGAGCATGTGCTGCGGCGTGCGAACGGCTTGCGCATCGAAGCGCAGCTGCCGGGCCACGTGTTCGCGCAGCCGATCGAGCATCGGCGGCGCGAGCAGCAGCAGCGCCGTCATGCCGACGCCGAGCACGGCGAGGTGCGACAGGTAATGCGATCGGGTCACCTGGCCGTCCTCGACCGCCTTGCGCAGTTTGCGCTCGGTCGCCGGAAGGTTGCGGTCCTGGCTGCTCGATTCCATGCTGCACGGGTCGTGGTGTGGCGTCGATTGTGCTCAGCGCCCGCCCGGACTAAAGCCCGAAAAGCGGGTTCATGCGGGGCCACTTCCACTGCGTGGGGCAGCCGGGTGCGCATGGGGGTGTGGGATGCGAGGTGCGTGGCGCCGTTCGCGCGCATGCAACCACGCGGTTGACGCCGCACCGGTAGGCCGCGTACAGGATGCGTCGCCCGCGCGCATGCAGCCGCGCGTGCCGGACCGCGCCGCGCGTGTGGCTGCCGCGGCGTTCAGCCGGGCAGCAGGCCCTGCTTCTTGAGGATCAGGACCACCTTTTCCTCCAGCACCGCCTTGGTGAAGGGCTTGAGGACGTAGCCCGCGGCGCCCAGTTGCGCCGCCTGCAGGATGTCTTCCTTGCGCGCTTCGGCGGTCAGCATCAGCACCGGGATGTGCTTGAGTTGGCCGTCCTTCTTGATCTCGGCCAGCAACTGCATGCCGTCCAGGTTCGGCATGTCGATGTCGCTGATCACGAAGTCGAAGCGGCCGTTGCGCAGTTTGACCAGTGCCGCCTGGCCGTCCTCGGCCTCCTCCGACTGCGTGAACCCGCCGTCCTTGAGCAGGTTGCACACGATCCGTCGCATGGTGGAGAAGTCATCCACCACCAGGAAGCGCAGTTCAGAGGCCATGGTGCGGTGTTGCGGTTGGCACGCCTGCGATTATGGCGTGGCCGCCTGCCGGGCCGGCGTTCAGGGCCTGGGCGTTGCGGGCGCGGCGGGTGCTGCGCCCTGGGGTAGCGCGCCCTGGGCCGGCGCGCCCTGGGCCGGCGCGCCACCCGCGCCGATCTCGACCGGCGTGCGCCTGCCACCGAGCAGGCGTTCCTCGGCTTCCTTGGTCATGACCAGGATGCTGATGCGCCGGTTCACCGGCGCGAACGGGTGCTCGGGTTCGAGCAGCTTGCTCGATGCCATGCCCGTCACCCGGGCCAGCTTGTCGTCGGGCATGCCGGCGGCCACCAGTTCGCGGCGCGACGCGTTCGCGCGGTCGGCCGACAGCTCCCAGTTGCTGTAGCCGCGCTCGCCGCTGCCATACGGGGTGCGGTCGGTGTGGCCGTCCAGGCTGATCTTGTTCTCCACGCCGCCGAGCGCGGAGCCGATCGCGCGCAGGATGTCGCGCATGTGCGTCTTCACCAGCGCGCTGCCGACGTCGAACATCGGCCGGTTCTGCTCGTCCACGATCTGGATCTGCAGCCCGTCCGGGGTGATCTCGAGCCGGATCTGGTCCTTGAATTCCGCCAGTTTGGGGTTGTTGGCGATCATCGAACTGATCTTGTCGCTGAGCGCGGCGAGCTTGCGCGATTCCTGTTTGGCCAGTTCGGCCTTCATGGCGTCGGCGGCGGCCTTGCGTGCGATCGGGTCGTTCGGTTCGCCGGCGCGGTTCTGCCCGCTGGTCTTGGTCAGGTCCGCACCGCCACCCTGGATCACGGTGTTGCTGGCGCCTGCGCCGCTGCCGCCCATCATGGCGACCTTGAGCGGCGAGGAGAAGTAGTCGGACAGGCCCTTCTTGTCGCCCTCCGAGGTGGAGCCGAGCAGCCACATCAGCAGGAAGAAGGCCATCATCGCGGTCACGAAGTCGGCGTACGCGATCTTCCAGGCGCCCCCGTGTGCCTCGTGGCGGCCCTTCTTGACCCGCTTGACGATGATCGGTTGCAGCTTCTTGGCGTCGGTGGCCATGTCGGTTCAGCGCCGGTGCCGGCCTTCGCAGGTCTTCACTTCTGGCCGCGCACGTGGGCTTCGAGCTCGATGAAACTCGGCCGCTCGGTCGAGAACAGCACCTTGCGGCCGAACTCGATCGCGGTCGAGGGGTTGTAGCCCTGCATGCTCGCCAGCAGCGTGGTCTTGATGCACTGCAGCTCCTTGCTGGCGTCGTCGGATTTTTGCTCCAGCAGGCCGCCCAGCGGCTCGACCACGCCGTAGGCGAGCAGGATGCCCAGGAAGGTACCGACCAGCGCCGAGGCGATCATGCCGCCCAGCACCGCCGGCGGTTGCCCGACCGAGCCCATCGTGTTCACCACCCCGAGTACGGCCGCGACGATGCCGAACGCCGGCAACGCCCCCGCCAGCCGCGCGATCGCCGCCACCGGTGCGTGCGCCTCCTGGTGGTGGGTGTCGATCTCGCTGTCCATCAGCGACTCGATTTCGTGCGCGTTCAGGTTGCCCGAGACCATCATGCGCAGGTAGTCGGTCATGAACTCGACCACGTGATGGTCACTGGCGATGGTCGGGTACTTGTTGAAGATCTCCGACTCGCCGGGCGTCTCCACGTCCTTCTCGATTGCCATCAGGCCTTCCTTGCGCGCCTTCTGCAGGATGTCGTAGAGCAAGGCCATCAGTTCCAGGTAGCGCGTCTTGGTGTACTTGGAGCTCTTGAGCGCCTGCGGGATCAGCCGGACCGTGGCCTTGAGCACCTTGGGCTGGTTGTTCACGACGAACGCTCCCAGGGCAGCGCCCAGGATGGTGATGAGTTCGAATGGCAGCGCGGCCAGGATCACGCCGATGTTGCCGCCATGCGCGATGTACACCCCGAAGATGCACCCCATGGCGACGACGTAGCCGATGATTACTAGCATGCGTGCAGGACGACGGGTGGCGTTGCCGACGCGCAGTGGTCGGGGCGGGGTGGTGGTCGGTCCATTTTATGGGGCTGCCCGTGCCCGATCGGTCGAAAAGGGCCGGAAATCGGCCCCATACCGCGCGGCTGTCGCGCGCTCGGCCGGGCGCCGCGCCGCTGGACTAATGCAGCAGGATGCCGCCGGCCACGGCGCCCTTGCCGGCGCGCGCCGGGGGCTCGCACAGCCCGCACACGAAGTGGCGTGCGTTCTCGTAGGGCTCGGTGACGAAGTTGCCGCCGCAGCGTGTGCAGCGCGTCATGGTGAGCATCTGGTTGTTCACGAACTTGACCAGTCGCCAGGCGCGCGTGATGGTCAGCAGCGGCTCCATGGCGCAACTGGCGATCTGCTCGCAATACAGCGTGTAGGCCTTCATCACCGCGTCGATGTCCTCCAGGGCGCTGACCTTGCACAGGTACTCGTAAGTGTTGAGGAACAGCGAGGCATGGATGTTGGGCTGCCAGGTCAGGAACCAGTCGGTGGAAAACGGCAGCTGCCCCTTCGAAGGCGAGCGACCGGCGACTTCCTTGTACAGGCGCAGCAGGCGCTCGTACGACAGGCTGGTCTCGCTTTCGAGCACCTGCAGCCTTGCGCCGAGCTTGATCAGTGCCACCGCGCGGCTGATCTCGCGCGATTCGTTCAGGACGCTCTTGCCTGCCATGGTGTCGTCTCCGTGCTCAGTGTCTTGCGGGGCGCGTGGCTCATGAGGCAACGCTGGGTCGCTCCCACGTTTGCTCGCGCCTCCTC
>JBDHRZ010000150.1:0-6834 GCA_039807845.1 Rhodoferax sp. | reverse complement strand
TAGCTCGCCTTGCGGCCCGGTGGCGACTGCAGTCCCGAGGGAAATCAAGGGGCCGCATTAAGGTGGACACCCCACAAAACCAGGCGCAAACTGCACTATGGTTGCGCTTCGGGTGCAATCGTGCAGCACGCGCGCCGTGCGCAGTGCGCGCTGCGCGCCGCACACGCCAGAACCTGCAAGGACGGCCAGCACATGTTCGACTACATCATCATTGGCGGCGGATCGGCCGGTTGCACGCTCGCCGCCCGCCTGAGCGAGGACCCGGACGTCACGGTGGCGCTGCTCGAAGCCGGGCCGGCGGACGACAACGTGCTGATCCACTGCCCGGTCGGGCTGGCCGTGCTGGCCAAGACGCACCAGTTCAACTGGAACCTGCACACCGTGCCGCAACCCGGCCTGAATGGTCGCCGCGGCTACCAGCCGCGCGGCAAGGTGCTGGGCGGCTCGAGTTCGGTGAACGCGATGGTCTACATCCGCGGCCAGGCCGCCGACTACGACGACTGGGTGGCGCAGGGCAACCCCGGCTGGTCGTACCAGGACGTGTTGCCCTATTTCAAACGCGCCGAGAACAACGAACGCGGCGCGGACGCCTGGCACGGCACGGGCGGCCCGCTCAACGTGAAGGACCTCGCCTCGCCCAACCGCTTCAGCGGTCTGTTCGTGCAGGCCGCGGTGCAGGCCGGGTTCGCGGCCAACCCCGACTTCAACGGCGCGAGGCAGGAAGGCGTGGGCATGTACCAGGTCACGCACCGCAACGGTGAGCGATTCAGTGCCGCCAAGGGCTATCTGACACCCAACCTGGGGCGCGCCAACCTGCAGGTCTTCACCGGCGCGCGGACGACGCGCATCCTGCTGGAGCACAAGCGCGCCGTCGGCGTCGAGTTCGACCACCAGGGGCAACGCAAGCAGTTGCGCGCAGCGCGCGAGGTGCTGCTGTGCGCCGGCTCGCTGATGTCGCCGCAGATCCTGATGCTCTCGGGCATCGGGCCGCACGCGCACCTGGTGGAGCGCGGCATCGCGACGCTGCACGACCTGCCCGGTGTCGGCCAGAACCTGCACGACCATCCCAACGTCGTCATCAACGTGCGCGCGCCCGGAGGCCGCGAACTGATGGGCATCTCGCCCGGCGGCACGGTCGACGCCATCAAGGGGATCTTCGAGTGGCGTCGCCAGCGCACCGGCATGCTGACCAGCAACATCGCCGAGGCGGGTGGCTTCATCCGCAGTGCGCCCGACGAAGTCCGCCCTGACCTGCAACTGCATTTCGTGGTCGGTATCCTGGTCGACCACGGCCGCAAGACGGTGCTGGGCCACGGCTTTTCCTGCCATGTCTGCGTGCTGCGCCCGCGCAGCCGCGGCAGCGTGCGGCTGGCCAGCAGCGACCCGGCCGACATGCCGCTGGTCGACCCCAACTTTCTGTCCGAGCGCGAGGACATGGACCGGATCATGCGCGGCTTTCGCATCATGCGTGCCATCCTGGCGCAACCTGCACTGGCCGGGTACGGCAACAAGGAATTCGCGGCATCCGCCCGCGCGCAGACCGACCTGCAGATCGAGCACTTCATTCGCGAACACGCCGACACCGAGTACCACCCAGTGGGCACCTGCCGCATGGGCAACGGCCCGGATGCGGTGGTCGACGCCCAACTGCGCGTGCACGGAGTGCAAGCCTTGCGCGTGGTCGACGCCTCCATCATGCCCGTGCTGGTCAGCGGCAACACCAACGCGCCGGTGATCATGATCGCGGAGAAGGCCGCCGACCTGATCAAGGCCACCGCCAAGTCCGGGACCGAGCCGATCCGGGTGCAGGAGCCGGTCACCCGCCCGGCGCACGGCGAATCGCTGCAACCGGCCTGAGCGGTTCGCGCAGGCACGCAGCACGCCCGCTGAGCGAGGGTCCGGGCCCGTCGCCTCACGTACAGGGCATGCGTGGCCCGCCAGTCTAAGGCTACTGGAACGCGACCTCGGCGAAGCTGCGCAGCTTGCGGCTGTGCAGCTGGTGGATGCCCTGCGCGCGCAGCAGCTCCATCGCGCGAATGCCGATGCGCAGGTGCTGGTCGACCCGTTCGCGGTAGAAGTGGTCGGCCATGCCCGGCAGCTTGATCTCGCCGTGCAGCGGTTTGTCGCTCACGCACAGCAAGGTGCCGTAGGGCACGCGAAAACGGAATCCGTTGGCGGCGATGGTGGCGCTCTCCATGTCCAGCGCCACCGCGCGACTCTGGCTGAAACGCCGCTGCGGGCCGTTGTCGGGCAACAGTTCCCAGTTGCGGTTGTCGGTGCTGGCGACGGTGCCGGTGCGCATGATGCGCTTGAGTTCGGGACCCTTCACCTGGCTCACGTCCGCAACCGCGGTCTGGATCGCGACCTGGATCTCGGCCAGCGCGGGGATCGGTACCCACAGCGGCAGTTCCTCGTCCAGCACGTGGTCCTCGCGCATGTAGCCGTGCGCGAGCACATAGTCGCCGAGCTGCTGCGTCGTGCGCAGGCCGGCGCAGTGGCCCAGCATGATCCAGGCATAGGGCCGCAGCACCGCCACGTGGTCGGTGATGTTCTTGGCGTTGGCCGGGCCCACGCCGATGTTGATCATCGTGATGCCGAGCCGGTCCTGGCGCAGCAGGTGGTAGGCCGGCATCTGCGGCAGCCGCAGCGGTTCGGCGCCGAATTCGTCGCCCGCCTCGGACGGCAGGCCGACCCGGCGCGTGACCATGTTGCCGGGCTCGACGAAGGCGCTGTATTCGCTGCGCTCGTCCTGCATCGCGGCGCGGCCCATGCGCACGAACTCGTCGATGTAGAACTGGTAGTTCGTGAACAGCACCAAGTTCTGGAAGTGCTGCGGCCCGGTGCCCGTGTAGTGGCGCAGGCGGTGCAGTGAGTAGTCGACGCGCGGCGCCGTGAACAGCGCCAGCGGATGGGGTTCGCCGGCGCGCGGCTCGAAGGTGCCGTTCGCGATCCCGTCGTCCATCGCCGCCAGGTCCGGCAGATCGAAGGTGTCGCGCATCAGTTGGCGCCGCTGCGCGCTCAGGTTGCCTTCGATGTGCTCGTGCTCGGCAAACGAGAAGTGCACCGGGATCGGCTGGTGGCTGGTGCCGACCTCCAGTTCGACCCCGTGGTTGCGCAGCAGCAGGGAGAACTGGTCCAGGTAGTAGTCGCCGAACAGGTCCGGCCGGGTCAGCGTCGTCTCGTAGCGGCCCGGGCCGGCGACGAATCCGTAGCTCAGGCGGGCGTTCTCATCGCCCACGGCGCGCGCGACGGAATGCGTCTGCACGCGCACGAACGGGTAGCAGGCGCGCACCCGGTCCGGCGGGTCTTCCCCCGCCACGTAGCGCTGCATCGCCTTGCGCAGGTGCACCAGCGCGTTGTCGTAGATGCGGCGCACCTGCGCCAGGGCACTGGCGGCATCCCCATGGCGGGTGGTCGCCACTGGTGGAGGGAGATAGGTCATCGGGCTATTGTGCACAATCGGGTAGAGTCTGCGGCGTCACCCTCACCTGCCAGCTGCCATGGTCCGCACACCCGTCCATCGCGCCTTGCGCATCGTGCTGGCCTGCGTGCTGGCCCTGCTGGCACTGGTGGTCGGCATCGTGCTCGCGCTGGGCATACCGCGCAACGCGGCCGGCATGGCGGCCAAGGGCATCTGCTCGGCCGCCTTCGTGGCGCACCGACCGCTCGCCGGCCTGCTGCAGGCCGAGGTGCTGCCGGCCAGCCCGGTGCTGGCCTTGATCGGTGTCTCGGTGCAGGAGTTCGACCAGCGCGTGCAGGCCCGTTTCGCCGGCCTGTTCGAGCGCCAGGCGCAGTGGCTGCCGGATCGGGGCTGCGTGCTCGACGTGGCCGCTGGCCCGGTGCGCGCAGCGCCGCCACCCGTGGCCGATACCCACCAGCCCTGGCCCGCCGGCGAAGCGGCATTGCCGCCCGCCGCATGGGACCAGCGCATCGACCGCACCGCGCTGCAACGGATCGTGCAGCAGGCGTTCGCCGGCGCGGGCGATCCGCAGGCGGCCAACGCGCGCGGCATCGCCGTGATCCACAAGGGGCGCGCCCTGGTGTTGCAGACCGCACCCGGCTTCGGGCCGGCCACCGCGCTGCACGGGTGGTCGATGACCAAGACCGTGCTGGGCATGCTGAGCTACAAGCTGGCGCGCGACAACGACTTCGACCTGGCCACGCCGGTGGTGAACGCCTTCGCCGGCGCACGCGAGCCCGATTGGGTCGCCGCCTGGCGCCGGGACGGGCGCAAGGCGATCACCGTCGCCGACCTGCTGTTCATGCGCGACGGCCTGGACAGCCAGGAGGAGTACGCGCCCTGGGGCTCGGTGCCGCGCATGCTGTGGGGCGAACGGGACAGCGCCGCCTACGCAGCCAGCGCAGCCGCGCAGGCGCCGGCCGGCCAGCGCTGGCGCTACCTGAGCCAGACCGCCAACCTGCTGGCAGCGGTGGACCGGGCGCGCTTTGCCTCCGACGCCGAATACTGGAGCTACCCGCGGCGCGCCCTGTTCGAGCCGATCGGCGCACGCACCGCCGTGCTGGAGACCGATGCCGCCGGCAACTGGGTCGGCTCGTCGTACCTGTGGGCCAGCGTCGGCGACTGGGCACGGCTGGGCCAGTTGATGCTGCAGGATGGCCGCTGGAACGATCGCCAGGTGCTGGCGCCGGGCTGGTGGGCGCTGGCATCGACGCCGTCGCTGGCGCAGGGAGAAGGCAGCGGCTACGGCGCGATGAGCTGGCGCATCGGCGACGCGCAGGCCGGACGCTGCCGCGGCAGTGGCGTGCCGCCCGATACGCTGGCGATGAACGGCCATTGGGGCCAGGTGGTGGCGATGGTGCCCTCGCGCGATGCTGTTATCGTGCGCCTGGGCTGGACCTTCCGCAGCGGGCAATTCGACAGTTGCGCGTTCGTCGCCCAGGTGCTCGCGACGCTGCCGCACTGAAACGGCACCAGCGTGGGCGCCACGCACAACGGGACGGCCCGCGCGCCGCAACCACCGACACGACAAGGAGCAGGACATGGATCTGGGGATCAAGGGCAAGTGGGCACTGGTGTGCGGCGCCAGCAAGGGGCTCGGGCTCGGCTGCGCGCAGGCATTGGCCAGCGAAGGCGTCAACCTGGTGATCAACGCGCGTGGCGCCCAGGCGCTGGAAGCGGCAGCCAGCCGGTTGCGTGCACTGCCTGGCGCCGCGACGGTGCTGGCGGTCGCCTGTGACATCACCACCGAGGCGGGGCGCGCGGCGGTGTTCGGCGTGGCTGGCGGCCCGGGGACGGATTTCGACATCGTCGTGAGCAACGCCGGCGGCCCGCCACCGGGCGACTTCCGTGACTGGGAGCGCGACGCCTGGATCGCCGCGCTCGATGCCAACATGCTGACCCCGATCGCGCTCATCAAAGCCACCGTGGACGGCATGGCGCAGCGCGGCTTCGGGCGCATCGTCAACATCACCTCGGGCGCGGTGAAGGCGCCGATCGACGTGCTGGGCCTGTCCAACGGCGCGCGCAGCGGCCTGACCGGCTTCGTCGCCGGCGTGGCGCGCAGCTCCATCGCCGGCGCCGGCGTCACCATCAACAACCTGCTGCCCGGCGCCTTCGACACCGACCGCCTGCGCCAGACCATGGAGGGCGCGGTGCGCAAGACCGGCAAATCGATGGAGAGCCTGCTCGAGGCACGCGCCAAGGGCATCCCGGCGCGGCGCCTGGGCGATCCGGCCGAATTCGGTGCCATCTGTGCCTTCCTGTGCAGCCGGCACGCGGGCTACATCACCGGGCAGAACATCCTGGCCGACGGCGGCGCCTATCCGGGCACGCACTGATACCAGCGCACCGCCGCCCGCAGGTCACACATCTTGCCCGCCACAACCAGTGCCGAATCCCGCCCCAGGGTCGAAGGGTTCGACCTGCTGCGCGGGCTGTGCGCCATCGGCGTCGCGTATTACCACCTGCTGCACTGGTTCGAACTGCGCGAGCTGTACAACCTCGGGCTCTACGGCGTCTACGTCTTCTTCATCCTGAGCGGCGCGAGCCTGTACAGCGCCTACGCGCACAAGCTGCGCGCAGGACTGGGCGTGCTCACCTACCTGGGCCTGCGCTACCTGCGGCTGCTGCCGCTGTTCGGACTGATCGTGCTGCTGGTGCCGCTCGTGAACCGGCAGCGCTACGACTTCGCGTTCGCGAAGACCGTCGTGCTGAACCTCAGTTTCGCGTTCGGACTGGCCAACCCGGGCATGAGCACGCCGGTCACCGGCGGCTGGTCGCTGGGCATCGAATTCGTGTTCTACCTGCTGTTCCCGATCCTGGTCGCCTTCGTCGCCGGCCCGCCGGTTGCGTGCATCGGTGCGCTGGTGCTCAGCTTCCTGGTGCAGCGCATCGCCGTCGAGCAGAGCTTTCCTGCCGGCGGCACGCTGGCCGACAACTGGATCCACTACACCCAGGTGGCGGCGTTCTGCTTCTACTTCGTCGCTGGTTGCGCGCTCGGCCGCCTGCTGGTGGAGCGGCCGTGGCGCCCGTCGACGGCGCTCGGCACGGCCTGGCCGTGGCTGGCCTTCGTCCTGCTCGCCGCGCTCATCGCTGCCAGCAGCGCCAGGGACCTGGTGTCCTCGCTGACCGGCCTGCGCGGCGTGCTGCTCACGCTGGCGTGCGTGCTGCTGGTGGCCCTGTCCGGCCTGCTCGTCGTGCCGCGCCGCCTGACCTGGATCGCGCTGGCGATGGGCAACATGAGCTACGGCCTGTACCTGCTGCACCCGATGGTGCACACCGTGGTGGCCCGCTACGCGCCGGGCCTGCGCGACGATCCGATGCGCTACACCGCGGGCATCGTGGCGCTGTCGATCGCGCTCGCGCTGGCGCTG
>JBDHRZ010000149.1:0-6848 GCA_039807845.1 Rhodoferax sp. | reverse complement strand
CCCGGTGGCTGCGACGCAGTCTGCACAGCCGTGTGCGATTCATCGGACGACCGGTCGGTAGCCAGTGGCACACCGACGAACGCGATCGCGCCGCCGGCCTGCGGGCCCTGCGCCGTGGCGACCGGGATGTCATCGCCCGGCTGGCGCTGATCGCAGGGCAGCGGCGCCATCGCCCGTCCGTAGATGCGCCGGATGCGCTCGGCCAGCGGCGCATGCGTGGCAAGCGCCGGCACGGCGGCGAACGCACTCGACGCCAGCAACATGTGCGAGACCACCTCGGCACGCGGACTGTGCAAGCGCGCCTGGCCCTGCCCGAACTGCCACGCGATCTTGCGCAATGCGCGCCCGATGCCCTCGCGCTGGCGCGTGAACTGCACCGCTGCCGCGTCGGCCAGGAACTCGCGCTGGCGCGCCACCGCGGCCTTCAGCAATCTCCCGCTCAGCCAGCCGAGGCTGCCGACCGCCATCAGCGCCACGCCTGCGGGCAGGAACACGGTGCGCCGCCCGTGCGCGTCGGTGGCGTCAACCAGGTCGCGCCCGAACAGGTACAGCAGTTGCAGCCCCCAGACGTAGCCGACCAGGCGCGTGTCCAGCCGCGTGTCGCCGTCGAGGATGTGCGCGAACTCGTGCGCCACCGCACCCTGGAGTTCGTCGCGATCGAGCCACGTGAGCGCACCCTGGGTGAGCGTGATCACGCTGTCGTTGCGCGCCCAGCCGGCGGCAAAGGCATTGATCGCCTCGTCATGGTCGAGCAGGAAGATGCGCGGCGGCTTCAGCCCGCTGGAGATCGCCATCTCCTGGACCACGTTGCGCAACCGGTGCTGGGCGGCGTCGGCGGGAACCAGCAGCTCACGCGCACCTAAGCGTTCGGCCACGCGCGCGCCATCGCGGCGCAACTGCATGACCTCCAGCCAGCTGCCACCCAGCACGAAGGCGACGCACAGTGCGCTGTTGGTCTCGAAGAATCCGTGCGGAAAGGCGAGCAGATTGCCGGTGAGCACGATCCACACCAGCGCCAGCGCCGCGTTGGACGCCAGCACGGTGAGCACGACGGTGAGCAGGAACAGCCACAGCAGCCGACGCGTCGCCCGGCGCGCCTCGTCCTGGTGTTCGCGAAAGCGCATCGCGGGCCGCGCCGGCTAGTGCAGTCTCGCGCTGCCCGCGTACCGGCCCAGACCCAGATCCAAGCCCAAGCCCAGGCGCGGGCCGCACGGCCCGGACCTGCAGGCCGCGAAGGGATCGGACACGCGCGGATGCGGCTGCGCCACGATGCTCAGAAACGCACCACGGGCACGCCGCGCTCGGCGGCCGACTGCGTCGACTGCAGCGGCGCCGCCGGCGTGAACGCGAACAGGCGCGCCACGAGGTTGGCCGGGAACTGCAACACCGCGTCGTTGAAGGCGAGCACTTCGTCGTTGTAGGCCTGGCGCGCGAAGCCGATCCGGTTCTCGGTCGAGCTCAGATCCTCTGCGAACTGACGCAGTTGGGCGTCCGCCTTCAGTTCCGGGTAGGCCTCGACCACCACCATCAGCCTGCCCAGGGCCGTACCCAGCGCCGCCTCTGCCGCGCCAAGGGCGGCCACGGGCGCTGCGCCGGACGGGTCGACCCGCGCGTGCCCGGCCGCCGCCTGTGCCTGGCTGCGCGCCTGCACCACCGCTTCGAGCGTCTCGCGCTCGTGCTGCAGGTACTTGCGTGCGGTCTCCACCAGGTTGGGAATCAGATCGTAGCGGCGCTTGAGTTGCACGTCGATCTGCGCAAACGCATTCGCCACCGCATTGCGCAGCCGCGTGAGCCGGTTGAAGATCACGATGCCAGCCACCAGCACGACTGCCGCGATGGCCAGCCACACGATGCCGGAAACAGCCATGGTGTTCGCTCCCACAGGTGGATTGCCGGTCACGGGACCGGCTCGCGCCGCGCGCCGTCTTGTCTGCCCCGGCGCACGGACCCGCGGAGGCCGGGTCGCACCGGAGCGATGATTGCATGCAATGTATCGCATCGACGCGGCCGCCGACGCTAAGACGCGGCTAAGTCGAACCGCGGATGCTCACACGTGTGCCAATTTCTGCACGAATTATCGCGAGGCATCATGCGCTCCCCTCCCGTCCCCTGTCGGACCACACCTGCACCCGAGAGCGGGTCGTCCCGGACCGGCAACGAGACCGGTCCGTTCTCCAACACGTGTGAGACTCGCCCGCCAAGGCGCGCCGGCGACGGTGCGCACGCGCTTGCACGCAGCGGCCGTGAGGCCGCCGGCGCGTCCATCGGAGGAAGCATGGTGACCGCCATGCCTGCCACCAGGCCCGGAGACTGGCCAATCAAGGTGCCCCAGGTAACCCTGTCATTCTGGATCATCAAGGTGTTTTGCACCACGGTCGGCGAGACCGGCGCCGACTATCTCGCGGTCGATGCCGGCTGGGGCCAGAACACGACCCGCGTCATCATGGCGCTCCTGCTGGCGGCTGCGCTCATGTGGCAGTTGCGTACCCGCCGCTATACCCCATGGATCTACTGGTTGACGGTGGTGCTGGTCAGCATCGTCGGCACCCAGATCACCGACCTCATGACCGACACCCTCGGCGTCAGTCTGTACTTCAGTTCGTCCGCATTCGCGCTACTGCTGGCAGGCATCTTTTCCGTGTGGTGGCGCAGCGAACACACCCTGTCGATTCACGACATCGCCACACCCCGTCGCGAAGCGTTTTACTGGGCGGCCATCCTTTGCACGTTCGCATTGGGCACTGCCACCGGCGACCTGGCCACGGAAGCCCTGCATCTCGGCTTCACATGGGGTGTGGTCGCCTTCGGCGCGCTGATCGCGGCCACCTACGTCGCGTGGCGACTGGGTGGCCACCCCGTCCTCACGTTCTGGATCGCCTACATCCTGACCCGCCCGTTGGGCGCCGCCCTCGGCGACCTGCTGACCCAGGCAAAAACCTACGGCGGTCTTGGCATCGGAGCGATGTGGACCAGTGCCTTGTTCCTGTCGGTCATCGTCGCGCTGGTCGCAATCGAGCAGCGCGCAAGCATTAAACCGGGCCGCCAAGCAGTGGCCAAATGAGTAGACGGAGAATTCCATGTCCAGATCAACGTCATCCATTCGGTTCGGCGCAACCGCGGCATCCGTTCTGCTTGCACTCCTCGCGGGCTGCTCCAGGAGCGGCACCCAGGACGCTGGGGCAACCGCAACACAGGCCGTCCAAGGTGCCTCCGTCGCTTCCAGACCGGTGTCCGCCCTGGGCGACCTGAGCCAGTTTCGGTCGATTGCGGCAGACGTGGCTGGTATGGTCGACCGCAGCGATCTGACGCGCGCAACGGCGCGCATCAAGGATCTGGAACTGGCCTGGGACTCGGCGGAAGCGGGCCTGAAGCCGCGTGCGGCTGACGACTGGCACGTCGTCGACAGGTCGATCGACCGCGCGCTCAAGGCCCTGCGCGCCAGCCCGCCGGACGCGGCTGCCTGCAAGCAGGCACTGTCCGACTTGCTGAACACATTCGATGCCATGGGCACCAGAGCCGGCAAGTGAGCGGCGTGTGTCCCTGGAACGAGTGTCGTCCCACACCATGGCATGCTGAGCTTGACGACGCTGATCCACGACTACGGCCTGTTCGCGGTCGCCGCAGGCACGTTCCTGGAGGGCGAATCGGTGTTGCTGCTCGCCGGTGCGGCTGCCGCGCACGGGCATCTGTCCCTGCCGGCGGTGATCGGGGTGGCGGTGCTGGCGAGCTTCGCCGGTGACCAGTCGTTCTTCTGGGTCGGGCACCGATGGGGGACGGCGTTGCTGGCACGCCTGCCGCGCCTGCATGGAGGCGTGGCACGCATGCATGCGCTGCTCGCGCGCTACCACACGCCGCTCATCCTGGCGATCCGCTTCCTCTATGGCCTGCGCATCGCCGGGCCGATCGCCATCGGCATCAGCCGCATCCCGTGGCAACGGTTCTTCGTGTTGAACCTGCTCGGTGCGATGATCTGGGCACCCATCGTGGCAGGCGTCGGCTACGGAGCCGGTCGCGCGGCCGCACTTGCGCTGCAAGCCATCGATGCGGATGAATTGCTGGGTGTGGCGGCGCTGCTGCTGCTCGGCGCTGCCGCCTGGCTGCTCGCCCGCCGGCTCCACAAGCGCATGCGCCCGGGAAAAGCAATCAATGCAGGCGATCGATGAACGATGTCGGGCCGTTCCCACTGCACTGCGCTTTGCAGTGCGCCGCAGATAGGGTGATCCGGTGATCGCATGAGCCATCCATCCATTCCGTCCTCGCACCCTGCAGTCACGGCGCGACCGTCGTCTTCGATGCACGTGGTCGTGCCCGTCACACGCACCGGCCTGCACCAGCTCGGCAGCCACTGGATGCTGCGGGTCCTGCTGGCCTTCGGCGCGGTCTGGGGCGGCGTCCTGGCGCTGACCAATGCATCGCCTCCAGCCGACAACATCGCCCAGTTGCTGTGGCAGCAGTCGCTCGAGTGGGGCTACTACAAGCATCCGCCGCTGCCGAGCTGGCTGCTGCGCCTTGCGGTGCTGCCGCTCGGGCCGCACATCGGTACCAGCTACCTGCTTGCAGCGGCCATGAACCTCGTGTCCATGGCGCTGCTCTGGCGGCTGCT
The DNA here is from genome assembly GCA_039807845.1 of Rhodoferax sp. Lineage (GTDB taxonomy): Bacteria > Pseudomonadota > Gammaproteobacteria > Burkholderiales > Burkholderiaceae_C > CAISIP01. The sequence goes on along the minus strand of JBDHRZ010000149.1, from coordinate 2,245 downwards.
GGTGCGCTTGCGCGGCCCGGCATTCGCGGCGGTCGGCCTGCTCGCGGCGCTGTGCGTGAGCTACTACAACGCACGTTTCCTGGTCTACAACCACAACACGCTGCTGATGCTGGTGGGCGCGCTCTGCGCGCTGGCGAGTTGGCGCGCCTGCAGCACCGGCGCCCTGCGCTGGTGGATCGTGCTGGGCCTGCTGTTCGGCCTGGGCCTGCTGACCAAGTACCAGATCGCCCTCACCATGGCTTCGGTGCTGGCGTTCTGGCTGTGGCGCGGCCTGTGGCGCGAGGCGCGCCAGCGTGTCGGGCTGCTGCTGGCCACCCTGCTGGCCCTGGGCCTGTTCGTGCCGCACCTGCAATGGCTGCGCACGCACGACTTCGGCCCGATCGGCTACGCGATGCACAGTTCGCTCGCCGCCCAACTCGGTCCCTGGGAGCGCATCGGCACCTCGGCCAACTGGCTGGCCGATCAGTTGCTCAACCGCGCCCTGCCCGCCTGGCTGATGCTCGCGCTGCTCGCCGCCTGGCAGGCGCACCGGGGCGCGCGTGCGAGCCGATCCGCACCATCGGGTGCCGCCACCCTGCCCGCGGACCATGCGCGTGGCGCCCGGGCCGCCGACCCGCACGAGAGCCAGCGCTCCAGCGCCTGGCACGCCGATCCGGCAAGCCGCGCGTTCCTGCTCATCTGGGGCCTGCTGCCGCTGGCCCTGGTGGCGCTGATCGGGCTGTTCGCCGGCTCCGAACTGGTGGTGGCCTGGGGGTTTCCGTACCTGCTGTTCACCGTGCCGGCGCTGATGGAGCTGACCGGCGCCAGCCGCTGGTCGGACCTGCCCGCCACCGCGGTCGTCACCGTGTTCCTGCTCGTGCAGGCCTTGCTGCTCACGCTGTCGCTGCTCGGCTCGGTGCACGGACCGGCCGCGCTGCGCGATCAGCACTGGCGCAATTTCGACAGCGCGGCGCTGGCACGCCAACTCGCAGCGCCCCTGCGCGCGGCACTCGGCGACGCACCGGTGGCCATCGTGTCCGGCCCCGAAGGGCTGGCCGGCGCGCTGGCGCTGCAGTTGCCCGGCCACCCGGCGGTGCTGATCGACGGCCGACTCGATCACAGCCCCTGGATCACGCCAGCTCGGCTGCGCGGCGCCACGACGCTGCAGATCGAGCGGGGGAGCGCCCTGCCCGGAGGCACCCGGATGGACGATCCTTTCGGCGACGTCTGGTGGCGACTCGACCGGCCCGCGCGGCCGGCACCGGCGCCGGCCCATGCGGGCACGCCCTGAGCGCCTGTGAAACAGACCGCTGCGGTCAATTCGCCGCTGACGATCCCGAGCCTACCCAGCTCGTCTGCCATCAGCGCCCGGGTCAACGCGCGGCGCCCGGTCACGCGCGCCATGCACGCCACCAGCGCCAGCTTCGCTCGAGACCGGCAGCGATCAGCAGCGCCAGCGTGGGCAACTGGTAGGCCGGGCCGATCCAGAGCGTCTTCACGCGGGTGAAGAACGAGGCCCAGGCCACCTGGGCTTCGCTCACGTCCGGGTACATCAGCAGCATGGCGGTGATCTGCGCGTTCTCGCACAGATCCCACGCGCCGGCAAAGACCGGGATCCAGGCCAGCCAGCCCCAGCCGTCGGTGGGGCGCAGCCGCGTCAGCAGCCCGCTGAACAAGGTGACGTACAGGAGCGGGAACGCCGTGTCCACGCTCGGGCTGGCCCAGGCGTAGACGCGCCTGCCGGCCGGGCCATAGGATTCCATCGCCGCCACCAGTTCGGTGTAGCTGTAGCCCGCGGTCACGTCGAGCATGGTGCCGCCGATGGGCAGCGCGGGAAACACCACCACCACCCACGCGACCACCCCGGCCGCGCACGCGAGCAGCACGCGGGTACGGCTGGCAAGGCGAAAGTAGCGGTTCGGGGCCACAGCGCGTAGCGGCGTGGACAGTGCCATGGACCGGAAGGAGTGGCCTCAAGGCCCCGGATCGGGTGCTCCCCCGACCAGCCGGATACGCCGCTCGATGCGCGCACGGGCCGCGCTGTCGCTATCCTGTTCGGCCATGCGTGCCTGCACGCCCAGCCAGGCCAGCAGCGGCCGGCGCCAACCCTGGCCCGATGCTGCGTCCACCGCCAGCGCCACCGCCTGTGCATCGGCGCGCCCGCTGCGCAGCAGCACGCCGGCACCCACCAGCCGTGCCAGCGGGTCGTCGACGGCGGCCAGCGCCGCGCCACCGGCGGCGGCCGCGACCAGCGGCCGGTGCTGCG
>JBDHRZ010000148.1:0-6853 GCA_039807845.1 Rhodoferax sp. | reverse complement strand
AGCCGCAGCCGACGCGGGCCGCGCCGGATTCTTGCCATACAGCGGCGCGTTCGGATCCCAATCCTTGTTGCGCCGCGCCTCCGCAGCGTCCTGGTCGCTGGTGCGGCTCGGCCCCTTGTTCAGAAACGGGATCGGGACCTTGGTCACGTAGACCGCCACCGCCAGCGCCAGCCCCAGCCCGACCACCACGCCGACGACAAACCCCACCACCGTGCCACCGCGTTGCTGCTGCATCCCCTGTCCTCGACTGTTGCTGCCCGCCATTGCCGGCTGCCTCACATTGTGCGCGGCGCGCTCACGCCGAGCAATGCCAGGCCGTTGCGCAGCACCTGCGCGGTGGCGGCCACCAGCGCCAGCCGCGCCAGCCGAACCGGCTCTTCCTCGACCAGGATGCGTTCGGCGTCGTAATAGCTGTGGTAGGCCGCGGCCAGTTCGCGCAGGTAGAAGGTGACGTCGTGCGGAGCGAAATCGCGCGCCGCGGCAGCGAGCATGTCGGGATAGCGCGCCAGCAGCAGCAGCAGGGCCATCGCCGCCGGCGACTGCAGGGGCGACAGGTCGACGCCAGCCAGCGAGGCCTCGTCACCACCCCAGGCACGCAACACCGAACAGATGCGCGCATGCGCGTACTGCACGTAATAGACCGGGTTGTCGTTGTTCTGCGCCAGCGCCAGGTCGACGTCGAACACGTATTCGGTATCGGGCTTGCGGCTGAGCAGGAAGAAGCGCACGGCATCCTTGCTGGTCCACTCGATCAGGTCGCGCAGCGTGACGTAGCTGCCCGAGCGCTTGGAGATCTTGACCTCGACGCCGCCGCGCATCACGCGCACCATGGTGTGCAGCACGTAGTCCGGATAGCCTGGCGGGATGCCGATCCCGGCGGCCTGCAGCCCGGCGCGCACGCGCGCGATCGTGCCGTGGTGGTCGGTGCCCTGGATGTTCACGACGCGCGCAAACCCGCGTTCCCACTTGTCGATGTGATACGCGACGTCCGGCACGAAATAGGTGTAGGAGCCGTCGCTCTTGCGCATCACCCGGTCCTTGTCGTCGCCGTACTCGGTGCTGCGCAGCCACAAGGCGCCGTCCTGCTCGTAGGTCTTGCCGGCCTGCTGCAGCCGTTGCACGGTCTGCGCGACCTTGCCGCTGGTGTACAGGCTCGATTCCAGGAAGAAGTGATCGAACTGCACCGCGAACGCGCGCAGGTCCAGATCCTGCTCGTGGCGCAGGTAGGCCACGGCGAAGGCTCGGATTGCATCCAGGTCGTCCACGTCGGCGCTGGCGGTCGTCTCGCGGTCGTCCGAGCGCACCGTCTTGCCGGCCAGGAAATCGGCCGCGATGTCGGCGATGTAGTCGCCGTTGTAGGCCGCCTCGGGCCAGTCGGCGTCGCCCGGCTTGCGCCCCAGGGCCCGCAGCCGGGTGCTCTCGGCCAGGGTCGCGATCTGCACGCCGGCATCGTTGTAGTAGAACTCGCGCCAGACGTCCCAGCCCTGGGTCGCGCACAGGTTGCAGATCGCATCGCCCAGCGCCGCCTGGCGGCCATGGCCCACGTGCAGCGGGCCGGTCGGATTCGCCGAGACGAATTCGACCATCATGCGTTGCCCGTTGGACGCCGCGACCCCGAAGCGCGCGCCGCCGGCGAGCACTTCGCGCACCACCTGCTGCTTGGCCGCGGGCTGCAGGCGGATGTTGATGAAGCCGGGTCCGGCGACCTCGACCTGCGCCACCCATTGCCGCCAGGCCGGATGCGCCAGCAGGCGCTCGCGCAGCTGTTCGGCCAGCTGGCGCGGGTTCTTCTTCAGCGGACGCGCCAGTTGCATCGCCACGGTGGTGGCGAAGTCGCCATGGGCCGCCACCTTGGGCGACTCGAACACCGCGCGCACGCCGGCTTCGGGCGCCAGTTCGGCGATCACCGCGGCGAGCGCGTCCAACAATTCCTGTTTGATCTTCAGCATGGGCGCGAATTCTAGGAGCCTGTCGGGTTCCACGGCGGCGCCTGGGCGGACGGCATGTTGTTTACCTTTGGCGCACGGCAGGCCCGATCGGCCGCGCTACCATCGCGTCGGCGCAGGTCCGGGTTTACCCGCAGTGGTGCCACGTCAGCCTGACGTGAACATCGCGCGTTAGAAGCCGGTGCAGTGCGAAACACTGCACCAGGGTCCGGTGCGGACCCGCAGCCGTGAACCACCATCGAAGGATTCGTATGAACAAACTGCTCTCCATCGTCACCATCGGCGTCGCGCTGGCCTTTGGCGCCGCCCATGCCCAGGACAAGCCGAAGACGCCGCAGCAAGAGAAGATGGCCGCCTGCAACAAGGAAGCCGAAGGCAAGAAGGGCGACGAGCGCAAGGCCTTCATGAAGAGCTGCCTGAGCGCCAAGCCGGAAACCCAGCAGAGCAAGATGAAGAGCTGCAACACCGCGGCCGGCGACAAGAAGGGTGACGAGCGCAAGGCCTTCATGAGCGAGTGCCTGAAGAAGAAGGCCTGAGCATCCGCGCCCTGACCTCACGCGCGCCAGAATTCCGGCTGCGCGTAATGGTGCTTGAGGAAGTCGATCCACAGGCGCACCCGCAGCGGCAGCAGGCGGCGCTGCGGGAACACCGCATAGATGCCGTTGGGCGGGGCAGCGAATTCCTGCAGCACCGGCACCAGTCTTCCCGCCGCGATCTCGGCCGCGACTTCCCAGTTGCTGCGCCAGGCGATGCCGTGGCCGGCCAGGCACCAGTCGTGCAGCACCTGCCCGTCGGTGCAGTCCAGCGGTCCTGCCGGCTTGATGTGGATGACCTCATGGCTCAGGCCTGCTGCGGCCGCAGCCCTGCGGCCGGCACGCTCCTGCACCGGAACCCGAAACGCCCAGCCCCGCGTCTGTGACGCATCACTCGACAGGACCAGGCAATCCAGGCTGGCCAGGTCCGCTGGCGTGCGCGGCGTGCCGTGGCGCTGCAGATAGGCGGGCGCAGCCACGCACTGGCGCTCGTTGGCTGCCAGCCGCACGCTGATCAGCGAGGAATCGGGCAGGTCGCCCACGCGCACCGCGCAGTCGAAGCCTTCGGCCGCGATGTCGATCACCCGGTCGCTGAGGTTGAGCGACATCGTCACCTCGCCGTGCAGGGCGCGAAACCGCGGCACCAGGGGCGCCACGTGGCGGCGGCCGAAGCCGGCCGGGGCGGTGATGCGCAAGTGGCCACTGGCTTTCACGCCACCGGCTGAGACACTGGACTCGGCATTCGCCAGGTCGGCCAGCAGGCGCTGGCAGTCCTCCAGGAATGCGCTACCTTCATGGGTCAGGCCGAGGCGACGCGTGCTGCGCTGCACCAGCTTGACGCCGAGCCGGTGCTCGAGCGCGTCGAGGCGCCGCCCCATGATGGCCGGCGCCACGCCTTCGGCTCTGGCCGCCGCGGCGAGGCTGCCGCGGGTGGCGATCCGCACGAACGATTCGATCTGCTTGAACTTGTCCATGATGCGCGAGTATCGCCAGCAGAGGCCGCGATCTCGCTGGCCTCATGGCCCGGTTGTGCGAGCGGGGCGTCGGTGTGCTCGCCGCATGACGGCTGCCACCGGTCTACCCCGCCAGCGCCAGGTCCGGTTCGCCCGCGGGCGCGCCGCCATCGGCCATGATCTGGTCGATCGCGCGCGCCACGATCGGCTGCTGGTCGATCACCAAAAGGCGCCCTTCACGCAGCAACGCCGCGACCTCGCGCTGCGAGCGCACGAAGGCCTCGTGGCCGTCGCGATTGGTGAACAGCAAGCGGGTGCGCTGCGGGCTGATCCAGGACAGACGATAACGCCGCAACTGGTCGGAGGCGTGTTCGAAATCGAACCACATGCCGCGCTCGAGCCCGAGCGCGATCGCGTCGAAACCATCGGCTGCCGGCCCGGGCTGCGGCGCCAGGCGCCGGTCGAGTTCCTGCATCGCCTCCCGGCCGACCTGGGTCTCGGCTTCACCGGGTGCCGGCGCGGCCGCGACGGTACCGGCCTTGGGCACGCGGATCGCGCGCATGTGGGCGTCGATCAACTGCCTGGTGAACGCGTCGCGCTCCTGCCCGATCCAGCCGACGGCGTCCAGGCCGGCATCGATCCGGGGCACGAGTTCGGGCAACAGGGCCATCAGCTTCGGGCGCTCCGCCGGCAGGAAGCGCGGCCGCGTGGACCAGATCAACTGGTCCATGGTCTTGACCGCGCGGTCCCAGCGCGCGGGATCGGAATCCACTTCCAGCCAGGCACCAGCGAGCACTTCGCGCCACTGCAGGGTCAGGAACGGCAACAGGAACGGCGGCAGGGGTTCGTCGATCGGCAGCGCGTGGATGCTCTGGTGCACCACGCGATCGGCATGCGCCAGCGCCGCCTCGCGCGCCTCGCCATGCTGCTCGACCTTTGCGGCCGGCTCGATGCGCACTTCGGCCTGCTGCTGGTTCGCCTGCATGAAGGCTTCGAATTCGGCCAGCAGGCTGCGAAACAGACCGAGATCGTGCGCGAACTCGGCCAGCACCCGTTGCACCGTCGTGTCGATCCGCTGATAGAGCGGGTCCGCCTCGCCCAGTTCGGGAGTCCAGCCCACGGCCGCGGCGGCCAGCGCGTCCACCAGTCGGCGCGCAGGGTGCTCGCCGGAGAGAAAGAAGTCACGGTCGATCAACGCCGCCTTGAGCACCGGAATCTGCAGGCGTCCGATGACGAACTTGAGCTGCAGCGGAATCGACTTGTCGGCAAAGACGTAGTCGAACACCTCGGCCAGGGCGTCCACCGTGCCGCGATCGATCTCGGTGGCGCGCTGCACCTCTTCGCGCTCGCGCATCTGGCGCAACACGTTCTGGCCATCGAGGTCCTGGCCCTGCACCCAACCCGGCAATCGCGCACCGCCACCGGCCTGCAGGTCACCCAGGAATCCCATCAATCCCGGATCGGCCGGCGCATGCATGGCAGCGCCGAACCCCCCACCACCAGCCGGACGACCGTCATCGGCCGAGGCGCCGGCACCGCCGCCTGCGCCGACAGCCGCGGTCGCGGCAGTGCCTGCGTCGGCACTGCCACCACCGGTTGCGTCGCCACCACCAGGGCCGGTGCCGCCTCCCGCGCCACCCGTCGACGCGGTCGCGCCGAATCCGAGCCGCTGCAGGAACTGGCGCGCCCGCTGGGCGATCGATCGGGCCATGCCCGGCACCCCCTGCCCTGCACCGCCCCCGGTTACGGCTCCAGCTCCGCCCGGTGCCTGGCCAGCGCCCCCACCATCGGCGGACAGCGTGGCAAAGGCGGAGCCCCGTGCGCCGGGCGCGCCTGCGTCCGTGGCCAGTGGCACGGCACCCGAGTCTCCACCCGCAGTCCGCTTGATGCGGTGCACCGGCTTGGTGGAAAAACCCGCTCGCACCAGCATCGCGGCCAGGTCCGCGTACAGCGGCGTCCAGTCGATGCTGCAGCGGGGTTCGAGCACCGAGACGAAATCCTCCGCCGCCTCGGGATCGAACGCGCTGTTGTGCCAGGCGATCAGGAAGGCACGGATCAGGCTCGCGGGTCGAAACGGGTTGTCCGCCAACACGAACTCGTCCTGGCGCAACAGGGCCGCCAGGCTGGTCGTCAACGCCCCGAGCGGCGCCTCGTACTTGTTGTTGAAGCGTTGCGCGACGCGGTCCACGAGCAGGTGGCGTTCGATCTCGTCCACATCGAGCAAGGCCATGCTGCTGGGCCCGGAGAAATCGTCGCCGCGCACGGCCGGGCGCAGCACGCGCAAGGCACCCGGCATGACCGCCTCGACTTCGTCTTCGATCGACTCGCGCAGCGCCGCCTGGAAGGCCCGGTTGAAGATCGCCGCCTGCTTGTCGAGCATCACCCCTGCCGTGCGCAGGTTCTGCGCCTGCGTGGTGTGCGGCCGGTTGTCCACCTGCTCGAAGAAATGCGCGCGCAGGCGCTGCAGATGCTCGTCCTGCTGCTGCCCGAAGTACGACTGCACACGCGCAATCATCGCCGCGACGTGGCGCAGCACCACCGCCCGCGCAGCGGCATCGAACGGGGAAGGATTCGAAGCGGACATCAATGACAGGGACGCAAGTGCAGTGCCAAACGGCCGGCGCGCGGCCCGCCGCAGCCGGCAGCGGGACGCACCTCCCGGGTTTGTACACGAAGCGCGGCCGACGTTGCTGCGCGTCGGCCCAAGCGCGTGTGCATTATTTGGTTCGAGTCGACCTGCACGGGCCGATTGTGCCCCGAGCGCAGCGCACGACGCCACCGGTTGCGCGCAGGATTACCCATCAATAAGTCACGTATTCGATGACCAGCGCCAGATTAATGTCTGCCCAGGGTTGCAATACAGTCTGGGGACGGCAGCATTCCCGGCCCGCCGCGTTCGACCCAGCCCGCCAGCGACCTGCGGGACGCGCAACGCTGCGGCCGGGCAGGCTTGCCGGGCCGCGCCACTGGGCACCGGTGCGCGCACTGCCGCTTTCCAGCATCACCGACCAAGGAAGACGATCCATGACCACCGCGCGCACGAACCGATCCGGCCTGGACATTGCCACCGAACTGCACGATTTCATCGACACCCAGGTCCTGCCCGGCACCGGTGTGGACAGCGACGCCTTCTGGCAGGGATTTGCCGCCATCGTGACGGAGTTGGCGCCACGCAACGCGGCCCTGTTGGCAGAGCGCGAGCGCCTGCAAGGCGAGATCGACCGCTGGCACCAGTCGCACCCGGGACCGATCCGCAGTCCGCGCGCCTATCGACGCTTCCTGGAACGCATCGGCTACCTGGTCCCGGAGCCCGACACGGTGAAGGCCCGCACCCGCGGGGTCGACGCCGAACTGGCGCAGCAGGCCGGACCGCAACTGGTGGTGCCGATCCTGAACGCGCGCTACGCGCTCAACGCCGCCA
>JBDHRZ010000147.1:0-6868 GCA_039807845.1 Rhodoferax sp. | reverse complement strand
GGCGGTCGCCCAGTTGACCGACATCGGACTGGGCCAGTCGAGCGCGGTGGGCATCGGCGGCGACCCGATCAACGGGCTCAAGCACATCGACGTCATGAAGGCCTTCAACGACGACCCGGACACCGACGCCGTGATCATGATCGGCGAGATCGGCGGACCTGACGAAGCCGAGGCGGCGCGTTGGTGCAAGGAGCACATGAGGAAGCCGGTGGTCGGCTTCATCGCGGGGGTCACGGCGCCGGCCGGCAAGCGCATGGGCCATGCCGGCGCCCTGATCTCCGGTGGCGACGACACCGTGAATGCCAAGCTGGCGATCATGGAAGAGTGCGGCTTCAGGATTACCCGCAACCCTTCGGAAATGGGCAAGTTGCTGAAGTCGGTCCTGTAGTCTGGCGCGCCGCGCTTTGCGTCGGTGACGACGCCAGCGGCGGCCGAAGGTCGATCCGCCGGCTCGGCGCAGGTGGTTCACTGGAGGTTTGCCGTGGAAGAATTCCTCACCGCCCATTTCTGGATCGCCGTCGGTCAGATCATCCTGATCGACATCCTGCTCGGAGGCGACAACGCGGTCGTGATCGCGCTCGCCTGCCGCAAGCTGCCGCCCGCGCAGCGTCTCAAGGGCATCCTGTGGGGCACGGCCGGCGCCATCGGGCTGCGCGTCGTGCTGATCGCCTTTGCGCTGACCCTGCTGGCCGTGCCGTACCTGAAGCTGGTGGGGGCTGCGTTGCTGGTATGGATCGGCGTCAAGCTGCTGGCTCCGGGCGACGACGACGACGAGCATGGCAACATCGAAAGCAGTGACCGGCTCTGGGCCGCCGTCAAGACCGTCATCGTGGCCGACCTGGTGATGAGTATCGACAACGTGATCGCGATCGCCGGCGCCGCCACCAACGCGGGCGAGCAGCAGCAGATGCCGCTCGTCATCTTCGGCCTGCTGGTCAGCGTGCCGATCATCGTCTGGGGCAGCCAACTGGTGCTCAAGCTGATGGACCGTTTTCCGTTCATCATCACGCTGGGCGGCATGCTGCTTGGCTGGATCGCGGGCACCATGGCGCACACCGATCCGGCCGTGCGGGACTGGCTGCCGCAGGACCCGGCCTGGAACTACGCGCTGGGCATCGCCGGCGCGGTGCTGGTCTACCTGCTCGGCCTGGTGTCGCGTCGGCGCGCGGCCCAGTCCGGCTGAAAGCGTCCCCAGCCTCGCTTCACCAGGTTGCCCGAATAGTGCGACGAAACTTGCGTGCGGCCTTGCGTCGCAATCGCACGCAAAGTGCGAAAAAACGACACGCTGCCGTCTACTTGTCTCTTGTCTGCAACGGCATGCTCTGCTAACGTAGCCCCCGCACCATGGGCCTGCGCGTCGGCGCCGGCCGTGCGCTGTCGCGTGCACCGTGCAAAGTCGAACCAAGAGATCGGGTGGGTTGCAACGTGGCAACAAAAACTTCGTCGAAAAACGCTCAGTTCTGGCGCGCGGACTGGTTTGCCGGCATCGCGGTGGTGGTGGCCGTGCTGCTGCTCAACCAATTCACCGACCTGATCGGTACCCTGGAGCGGCGCTACTACGATTTCAGCAGCACCAGCACGTCGCGCGTGCCGTCGGACCGCATCGCCATCATCGCCATCGACGACCAGAGCATTGCCAACATCGGGCGCTGGCCCTGGTCGCGCGACATCCACGCGAAGCTGATCGACCTGCTGGCCGCCGCGAAGGCCAAGACCATCGTCGAGACCGTGTTCTTCATCGAGCCGCAGGTCGACCGTGGGCTGTCCTTCATCCGCAAGATGAAGTCCCTGCTCGAATCGGGTCCGGAGGCCGGCAATGCCCAGCTGGCGCAGGTGATCGCCGAGGCCGAGCGCGCGCTCGATACCGACGCCGTGCTCGCGGCGAGCATGCGCCAGGCCGGCAACGTGCTGGTGCCTTCGGTGTTTGCGCTCGGCGAACCGCAGGGCAATCCGGACAAGCCGCTGCCGGAGTTCGTCCTGAAGAGCACGATCCCGGCGCAGGATGCGTTTGCCGTGCCGGCGGTGAGCGCGCAGGTGCCGATCGACATCATCGGCGCTGCGGCAGCGGGCGTGGCCCACCTCAACCAGGTCCAGGACGTCGACGGTGCGGTGCGCCAGGAGCCGCTGCTGGTCAACTACTACGGGCACGACGTCGCCTCGATGGCCTTGCTCGCAGCGCTCAAGAGCCTGAACCTCGGGCCGTCCGACGTCAAGCTCAACGTCGGCGATTCGGTGCAGATCGGCCGCCTGCGCGTCAGGACCGACGAGAACGCGCTCATGCTGCCGCAGTTCTACAAGGGCCGCGACGGCCGTCCGGCGTTCGCCGTGGATTCGTTCTATGACGTGCTCAGCGGCAAGATTCCGGCCGCGAAGTACGCCGACAAGATCGTCATCGTCGGCGCCACGGCGGCCGGGGTGGGCGTGCAGTTCCCGGTGCCGGGCAGTGCCGGTCTCTCGCCGGCGGAGACCATCGCGCACATCACCTCCAGCATCCTGGGCGAGCACTTCATCGTCCAGCCCGGCTGGGGCGTGTGGGCAACGCTGGCGGTGTTCCTGCTGGTGGCGGCCTATATCGTGGCGCTGCTGCCCCGGCTGTCGGCCGGTACCGCGGCGATCGTCACACTGCTGGCGTTCGTCGTCCTGCTGGGCGCCGAGTTCGGGCTGCTGGCGGGCAGCGCGACCTGGATCAAGCTGGTGCTGCCCGCCACCTTGCTGGTGATCGGCCACCTGGCGCTCACGACCAAGCGCTTCCTGGTCACCGAGGCGGGCAAGATCAAGTCCGACGAGGAGTCCGCCGAGACCAACCGCATGATGGGTCTCGCGCTGCAGGGCCAGGGGCAACTCGACGCCGCATTCGACCGCTTCCGGCGCGTTCCGTTCAACGATGCCCTGATGGGCAACCTGTACAGCCTGGCGCTCGACTTCGAGCGCAAGCGCCAGTTCAACAAGGCCGAGGCGGTCTACCAGCACATGGCCACCTTCGACAAGGACTACAAGGATCTGCAGGCCAAGCTCAACCGCGCGAAGAATCTCTCCGAGACCGTCATGCTCGGAGGCGGGGGCGCGCACCCCGGCGGCACCATCCTGCTCGATGGCGGTTCGGTCGAGAAGCCCATGCTCGGGCGCTACCAGGTCGACAAGGAACTGGGCAAGGGCGCGATGGGCGTGGTCTACCTGGGCAAGGATCCGAAGATCGGGCGCGTGGTGGCGATCAAGACGATGGCGCTGTCGCAGGAGTTTTCCGGCGACGACCTGGTCGATGCGCGCGAGCGCTTCTTCCGCGAGGCCGAGACCGCCGGCCGGTTGCAGCACCAGAACATCGTCACCATCTTCGACGCCGGCGAGGAGCACGACCTGGCCTACATCGCGATGGAGTTCCTCAAGGGCCGCGACCTGCTGGAGTACTGCAAGGAGGGCAACCTGCTGCCGGTGCCGCGCGTGCTCTCGATCGTCGCGCGCGTGGCCGAGGCGCTCGCCTACGCGCACCGGCAGAACGTGGTGCACCGCGACATCAAGCCGGCCAACATCATGTACGAGCACGACTCGGACACGGTGAAGGTGACCGACTTCGGCATCGCGCGCATCACCGATTCCAGCAAGACCAAGACCGGGCTGGTGCTGGGCACGCCGAGCTTCATGTCGCCCGAGCAGCTCGCGGGCAAGAAGGTCGACGGCCGCTCCGACCTGTACTCGCTGGGCGTGATGCTGTTCCAGATGCTGACCGGGGTGCTGCCGTTTCGCGGCGACTCCATGGCCGAGCTGATGTTCAAGATCGCCAACGAGGAGGCGCCCGATCTGCGCACGCTGCGCAGCGACCTGCCCGAGAGCCTGGCCAACGTGGTGGCGCTGGCCATGAGCAAGCGCCCGGAGACGCGCTACCAGGACGGCGACCAGTTCGCCGCCGACCTGCGCGCGGTGCTGGCCGAAGTCGGTGGCGGGCCGAGCGCCGCGGCGCTGGCCACGGGTCGCATGCAGGCGACTGGTCGCATGCAGGCCACGACCGGGCTGGCGGCCAGCACCGACCGGCATGAGCGGACCGCCGTGCTGGCCACGGGCACGGTGGCGGCGTCCGACACGTTCGAAAAGACGGTCGTGCACCAGAGGCAGGCGGCGCCCGGGGACGCGTTCGAGAAGACGGTGGTGCACCAGGCGAGTCCCGCCGCTCGGCGTGACGATGGCTTCGAGAAGACTTCCGTCCATCAGGTCAACCCGGCAGGCGGGCGCAGCGACGGCTTCGAGAAGACCGCGGTCTACCAACCCGGGGGTGGCGACAAGCCGGGGCCAGCGGCGCCTGATGTCGAGATCTGAGCCGGCATCCACATGATCCATTACACGTTCAATGGACGGACGGACCCGGGCCGTGCCAGGGAGAACAACGAGGATGCGGTGGCCTTCGACGAGGCCGGGCACGTGGCCGTGCTGGCCGACGGCATGGGCGGCTACAACGCCGGTGAGATCGCCAGCGGCATGGCTACCGCGTTCATCAAGTCCGAGATGGCGCGCTGGCTGGCCGAGAGCGGCAGGCAGGCCAAGGTCAAGGACATCCGGCGCGCGCTGGAAGTCTGCGTGGACAATGCCAATCGCTCGATCTTCAACGCCTCGGGCTCCAATCCGCAGTATTCGGGCATGGGCACCACGCTGGTGGTGGGCGTGTTCCACGACGACACCCTGATCCTGGGCCACATCGGGGACTCGCGCTGCTACCGGCTGCGTGCCGGCGTGCTGGAGCAGATCACCCGGGACCACTCCCTGCTGCAGGAGCAGATCGACGCCGGTCTGCTCACCCGCGAGCAGGCGGTGGGCTCGTCGATCAAGAACCTGGTCACGCGCGCGCTCGGCGTGGAGGATGCGGTGGAGCTGGAGATCAACGAGCACGCCGTGGAGGCCGGCGACTGCTACCTGATGTGCTCGGATGGCCTGTCCGACATGATTGACGACGCCGAAATTGCCAGTATCCTCGGGGGTCCCGTGCCGATGGGTCAGAAGGCGGACATCCTGATCGCCGTCGCGAACGAGCACGGCGGACGTGACAACATCTCGGTACTTCTGGTCGCAGCCGAGCCTGCGACGGAGAAGCGGGGTCTCATCTCCAGGCTGTTGGGAAAGAATGCATAGTAAGCTCGCGCGTATCGTGAAAACCAGCCCCGCAAATAGGAGTCGGCCATGCCGAAAATGATCGTTTCGATCGATGGTGTCGTCATCAAGGAGGTCCAGCTCACCAAGGATCGGACCACGCTGGGGCGTCGGCCCTACAACGACGTGGTGATCGACAACCTGGCCATCAGCGGCGAGCACGCGGTGCTCCAGATGAGCGGCAGCGATGTCTTCATCGAGGACCTCAACAGCACCAACGGCACCTATGTGAACGGCAAGGGCGTCAAGAAGCAGCAACTGCACAACGGTGACACGATCGAGGTCGGCAAGTACAAGATCAAGTTCGTCGGCGAAGCCCCTGCCGACGGGTTCGAGAAGACCATGCTGGTGAAGTCGGCGCCTGCAGGCATGGCTGGCGCCGGCGGGCCGTCGTCGGTGTCGGGTCCGTCGTCGGTGTCGAGCGGATTCGGCGCGGCGGCGAGCGGATCGCTGGCGCAGGCATCGATCAAGGTCCTCTCCGGTGCGGCTGCCGGGCGCGAAGTGCCCTTGACCAAGGTGGTCACGACGATCGGCAAGCCCGGTGTCGCGGTGGCCGCGATCACCAAGCGCCAGCACGGTTTCGTGGTCCACCACGTCGAAGGGGCAGGCAACCCGTCGCTCAATGGAGCGCCCATCGGCACGGATCCGGTGTCGCTGAAGAACGGTGATCTGATCGAACTGGCCGGCACGCAGATGCAGTTCGTACAGGCTTGAGAGGCTGAACGGCTCGTCGATCGTCGAGCCGGCTTGCAGACCCGTTGGGACAGCCAGTCATGGGCGCACTCGTCAAGCACTGGCCACGCATCCTCGTCACCCTGCTGCCGCTGGTCTTTGCCCTGCTGCACGCGGCCGGCGTGGTCCGCCTGGGGGTCCTCGACCGGCTCGACAGCATCATCTACGACTCGCGCCTGCGCGCCACCATGCCGCGCACGCTGGACGAGCGGGTGGTGATCGTCGACATCGACGAGAAGAGCCTGGCTGCCGTGGGGCGCTGGCCCTGGAGCCGCAACCGGCTTGCCGACCTGACCGACGAGTTGTTCGACCGGCAGAAGATCGCCCTGCTCGGCTTCGACATCGTGTTCGCCGAGCCCGACGACAGTTCCGGCCTCAAGCGGCTGCGCGAGCTGGCCCAGAACGAGATGCGTGAGCAGGCCGCCTTCGTCGAGAAGGTGCGCCAGTTGCAGCCGACGCTCGACTACGACGCGCTGTTTGCCAGCACGCTGCAAGGGCGCGCGGTGGTGCTGGGGTACTACTTCACCGGCGACCGGGACGGCTTCACCTCCGGCGTGTTGCCCGCGCCGGTGATGGACAAAGCCGCCCTGCAGGGGCGGCCGATCAAGTTCACCACCTGGAACGGCTACGGTTCGAACATCGCCTCGATCGCCAAGGCAGCGCCGATCGCCGGCCACTTCAATCCGATCCCCGAGGGCGACGGCGTGGTGCGCTCGCTGCCGCTGATCGCCGAATACCAGGGCAAGTACTATGAATCGCTGTCGCTGGCGATGTTCCGGCTGCTGGCCGGCCTGCCGACCGTCTCGCCCGGCTTTCCCAAGGAGCGCATGCTCGCGCGCAGCTACCAGGGGCTGGAGAGCATCCAGCTCAAGCTCGGCAGCAAGGTGCTGTCCATTCCCGTGGATGACCAGGTCTCGACGCTGATCCCGTTTCGCGGCTATGGCGGGCCCAAGGGCGGCTCGTTTCGCTATGTGTCGGCAACCGACCTGCTGTCCAAGGCATT
>JBDHRZ010000146.1:0-6878 GCA_039807845.1 Rhodoferax sp. | reverse complement strand
CGTTGGCTGCTCCGACCGGGCGGTAGTTTACCCCGAAAAGACAGGGGAACCCCTCGGCGAACGAGGGCCCGGCACACTCATTTGGCCGGGATCAAAGCCGCGCCCGATGCCGGCGCCGCGCGCGCCGGCGCGGCTGCTGCAGACGCCGCCGGGACCGGTGCCGCCGCGCGTTCGAGCACGCTGCCACTGCTGGCAGGCCGCAGGTTTCCGTAGTAGGCCAGCGCCAGCGTGCTGACGAAGAACACGGTGGCCAGCACCGCGGTCGTGCGCGAGAGGAAGTTCGCACTGCCGCTGGCGCCGAACAGGCTGCCGGAACTGCCGCTGCCAAAGGCCGCGCCCATGTCCGCACCCTTGCCGTGCTGGACCAGGATGAGACCGATCATGACCAATGCCGAAACGATCTGCACTGCCAACAACGCCGTCAACAAGAAACTCATCGAAAACTCCTGGACCGGAACCCGAAACTGGGCAGCCTGCGACGCCGCCGGAATGATGACTAGGCGGCCTGCGAGGCCGCCGAAATGATGGACAGGAAATCCGCCGGCTTGAGCGAAGCGCCGCCGATCAGCCCGCCGTCGATGTCGGGCTGGGCCAGCAACTGCGCCGCGTTGGCCGCGTTCATGCTGCCACCGTACAGGATACGCACCGTGCCGGCCTGCGCCGTGGCTGCCGCCAGCTGCGCGCGCAGCACGGCATGCACCTGCTGCGCCTGTTCGGGGCTGGCCGTCTTGCCGGTGCCGATCGCCCACACCGGCTCGTAGGCAAGAACGATCTGGCCGATGCGCTCGCCGTTGGCCTCGATCTCGGCGGCGAGCTGACGCGCGACCACCTGTTCGGTGCTGCCGTCGTTGCGCTGCGCGAGCGACTCGCCGACGCACACGATCGGCGTGATGCCGGCCGCCAGCGCGGCGCGCGCCTTGTGCGCCACCAGCGCATCGGACTCGGCGTGGTACTGACGCCGCTCCGAGTGGCCGACGATCACGTGACGCACGCCGAATTCGCGCAGCATGGTCGCCGACACCTCGCCGGTGAAGGCGCCTGCGTCGTGCGCAGACACGTCCTGCGCACCGAGCGAGACGGCGCTTGCCGCGAGCAGCCGCTGCAACTGCGCCAGGTAGGGCGCGGGCGCACACACTGCCACATCGCAGCCACCAGCAGGCAGGCCTGCCAGCAGCGCCTGCACCAGCGCCTCGTTGGCGGCCAGGCTGCCATGCATCTTCCAGTTGCCGGCGATGAACTTTTTCATGACGCACTCCAGGTGATGACGAGCTTGCCGACGTGCAGACTGGTTTCCATCAGGGCATGCGCACGGGCCGCGCCGCTCGGCAGTTCGCCGTCGGCCTGCAGCGCCGGAAACGAACGGTGAATCACCGGCACGATGCGGCCCTGCTCGATCAGCGGCCAGACGTGCACACGCAGCGAGTGCGCGATCGCCGCCTTGAACGCGACCGGGCGCGGACGCAAGGTCGAGCCGGTGATGGTGAGGCGACGGCGCAGCACGGCGCCGGCATTGAACGCGCTGCCGACGCCACCCTGCACCGCGATGATCACCAGCCGGCCATCGTCCGCCATGCATTCGATCTCGCGCGCCACGTAGTCGCCCGCCACCATGTCCAGCACCACGTCCACACCGCGGCCTTGGGTGAGGCGCTGCACCTCCGCGACGAAATCGTGCGTCCGGTAGTTGATCGCGTGGTCCGCCCCGATGGCGACGCAGGCCGCAGCCTTTTCGTCGCTGCCCACCGTGACGATGACCCGGTTACCCATGGCGCGCGCCAACTGGATCGCGCTGACGCCGATGCCGCTGGAGCCGCCCTGCACCAGCAAGGTCTCGCCCGTGCGCAGGCCGCCGCGATCGAACACGTTGCTCCAGACGGTGAAGAAGGTCTCCGGCAGGCAGGCGGCCTGCTCGTCGCTCAGGCCGCGCGGCACCGGCAGGCATTGCACGACCGGCGCGACGCAGTACTCGGCATAGCCACCGCCCGCCACCAGGGCGCACACGCGATCGCCGAGCGCGAGCCCGGCGTTGGCCAGCGCCTGCGCGTCGCCCTGGTCGATCCGGCCTGCCACCTCCAGCCCGGGGATGTCGGAGGCACCCGGCGGCGGTGGATAGTGGCCCTTGCGCTGCAGCACGTCCGGCCGGTTGATGCCGCTGGCCGTCACGCGGATGCGCAACTCGCCCGCGCCCGCTTCAGGCGTCGGCCGGGTCGCGGGCCGCAACACCTGCGGCGCCCCCGGCGTCCCGATCTCGATCACCCGCATGGGCTCATCGCTCCAGACAGGGACAGGCCCGGCCACCAAGCCAGCGCCGCTGCCCACCCTCCATCAGCCGTGCTCCGAAGCGCCCGGTGCCGGCAGCGCCGCCTGCGACGGGCGATCGAGCAAGGCCTTCATCGACAGCTTGATGCGCCCCTTCTCGTCGGTCTCGAGCACCTTGACCTTCACGACCTGGCCTTCGCTCAGGTAATCGGTAACCTTCTCGACGCGCTCGTGCGCGATCTGGCTGATATGCAGCAGGCCGTCCTTGCCCGGCAGCAGGTTGACCAGCGCGCCGAAGTCCAGGATCTTGGTGATCGGGCCTTCGTAGACCTTGCCGATCTCCACCTCGGCGGTGAGTTGCTCGATGCGCTGGCGTGCCATTTCGGCCTGGCCGGCATCGGTCGAGGCGATCGTGATCGTGCCGTCCTCCTGGATGTCGATCTGGCAGCCGGTCTCCTCGGTCAAGGCGCGGATCACCGCCCCGCCCTTGCCGATCACGTCGCGGATCTTCTCGGGGTTGATCTTCATCGTGTACAGACGCGGCGCGAAATTGGACACCTCGGCCCTGGCCGAACCCATGGCCTCCTGCATCCTGCCCAGGATGTGCATGCGCGCTTCCTTGGCCTGCGCCAGCGCGACCTGCATGATCTCCTTCGTGATGCCCTGGATCTTGATGTCCATCTGCAGCGCCGAGATGCCGTTCACGGTGCCCGCCACCTTGAAGTCCATGTCGCCGAGGTGGTCCTCGTCGCC
Organism: Rhodoferax sp.; assembly: GCA_039807845.1. Classification (GTDB taxonomy): domain Bacteria; phylum Pseudomonadota; class Gammaproteobacteria; order Burkholderiales; family Burkholderiaceae_C; genus CAISIP01. The sequence continues at coordinate 3,866 of JBDHRZ010000146.1, read as the reverse complement.
CAGGATGTCGGTCAGCACGGCAAAGCGGTTGCCTTCCTTGATGAGACCCATCGCGATGCCGGCGACGTGCGCCTTCATCGGCACGCCGGCGTCCATCAGCGCCAGGCAGCCGCCGCAGACCGAAGCCATCGACGACGAGCCATTGGACTCGGTCACCTCGGAGACCACGCGGATCGTGTAGGGGAACTCCTCCTTGGAAGGCAGCGCCGCCACCAGGGCGCGCTTGGCCAACCGGCCGTGACCGATCTCGCGCCGCTTCGGGCTGCCGAAACGACCCGCCTCGCCGGTGGCAAACGGCGGCATGTTGTAGTGCAGCAGGAAGCGGTCATGGAACTCGCCGGCCAGCGCGTCGATGCGCTGCGCGTCGCGCTCGGTGCCCAGCGTGGCCACCACCAGCGCCTGCGTCTCGCCGCGCGTGAACAGCGCCGAACCGTGCGTGCGCGGCAGCAGCCCGTTGCGGATCTCGATCGGGCGCACGGTGCGCGTGTCGCGCCCGTCGATGCGCGGCTCGCCGGCCAGGATCTGGCCGCGCACGATGCGGGCCTCGATGTCGAACAGCAGCCCTTCGACCTTGACACCGTCGAACGCCACGCCCTCGGCGGTCAGGCCCTCCAGCACCGCGGCGTAGGCGGTGCGGCAGGCCTGGGTGCGCGCCTGCTTGTTGCGGATCTGGTAGGCGGCCGCGAGCTTGTCGGCGCCCAGCGCCTCGACCCGGGCGATCAGCGCCTCGTCGCGTGCGGGAGCCTTCCAGTCCCACAGCGGCTTGCCGGCGTCACGCACCAGGTCGTTGATCGCAGCGATCGCCACGTTGCCCTGCTCGTGGCCGAACACCACGGCGCCGAGCATGATCTCCTCGGACAACTGCTCGGCCTCGGACTCCACCATCAACACGGCGGCTTCGGTACCGGCCACCACGAGGTCGAGTTGGCTGTCGCGCAGCTGGGTCTGGCCCGGATTGAGCACGTACTGGCCGTTCACGTAACCCACGCGCGCCGCGCCGATCGGGCCGTTGAACGGGATCCCGCTCACCGCGAGCGCGGCACTGGTCGCGATCATGGCGGCGATGTCGGCCTGCACCTCCGGGTTCAGGCTCATCACATGCACGATCACCTGCACTTCGTTGAAGAATCCATCCGGGAACAATGGGCGGATCGGGCGATCGATCAGCCGGCTGGTCAGCGTTTCGTGCTCGCTCGGTCGGCCCTCGCGCTTGAAGAAGCTGCCCGGGATCTTGCCCGCGGCGTAGGTCTTCTCTGTGTAGTCGACCGTGAGCGGAAAGAAGTCCTGCCCGGGCTTGGATTCGGTCTTCGCGACCACGGTGGCCAGCACCACGGTATCGTCGATGTCGACCAGCACGGCGCCGCTGGCCTGGCGCGCGATCTCACCGGTCTCCATGGTGACCTTGTGCGCCCCCCACTGGAAGGTCTTGACAACTTTCTTGAACATGCTCATGGGATGGTTCTCCTGCGATGGTGGTGGGAGGTGTCGGCCACCTCACCCGAGCCTGGAGCCAGGCTGGCAGAACACGATGCCATTCCAGCGAGATTCGTCCCCGTGGTTCGAATGCCGCTGGAATGACACAGCTTCGCTCTGCCCCTGCTTCGGCGCGGACCCGGTGCTCCCTGTGCGCCGGCCAGCGTCGAAACCGTGCTGTCTCCGATTCCTGCAAACAGCCGAGCGCCTGAGGCAGTCATGCGACCCAGGCGCTCGTGATGGCACTGCGACTTACTTGCGCAAGCCGAGCTTGGTGATGAGCGCGCTGTAGCGCTGCGCGTCCTTGGCCTTGAGGTAGTCCAGCAGCTTGCGACGGCGACTCACCATGCGCAGCAGGCCGCGCCGCCCGTGGTGGTCCTTGATGTGGGTCTTGAAGTGGGGCGTGAGCTCATTGATGCGGGCGGTCAGCAAGGCAACTTGCACTTCCGGGCTGCCGGTATCGCCGGGCTTGCGGGCGTTGTCCTGGACGACGGACGCCTTGGCACTGGTGGGGATCATGTTGATTTCCTGGTTGCGGGCGCCATGCGGTGTAGGCACGTGCTCCGGTTGACGACTTGCGCCAGGCGCTGGAACTGCCCCTGACGTGCGCTCTGCGACCTGCAGAACCGGGCGAGTATAACCGGGACGCTCGCCCACGCCACCCACCCGCGCCACGGCTGGGCGAACTCATGCGCAACCGCCGGGCCGCTCCCACGTTTCCTCGCACCCCCTCGGGAGGCTTGACGAAGCCAGGGCCGAACGCACCCTCAGGGCCGCCTGGTCGTCGCCGTCGACCCTGCCCTTGCCGCAGGCGGCAAGACCGCTGCACCTTCGGTCACCTCGAATGCAAAACGAAAGCGCGGCAGGTCTTCGCCGGGATGGTCCCGGTCGGCGGTCAACTGGGGCAACCGGAAGTTGATGGGCCGATCCTCGCTGCCCTTGTAGATCGACGGATACAGATCGATGAAGTGCCAGCCCGGCTCGCCGCTGGCATACAGGGTGAACTCGGCGTCGCCCTGGCTGTTGAAGCCGCAGCCGTACCCGATGTACGCGTTGTCGTAGACCAGCGTGTAGATGTTGGCCGTCTCGGTCCAGCCGACACCCTTGAGGTGGATGCGAAACGGCGTTCCGGCCGGCCCGCGCGCCACGTCCAGTGCGGCGGCGCTCGGCAGGATCGAGTGCGTGCCGGTGCGCACCAGCGCGCCGTCCTGGACTTCGATCGCGTGTTCACCACCCAGGTCATCGGGCGTGGCCAGGTCCAGCCGCAGGCGCCCCGCGGCATCGGCGCGCGCCTGACCGAGGGAGCGCGTCTGCTCGACCCAACCGCTGCCGCCGACGCGGTTGCCGCTCACGGTCTTCCAGCGGATCTCGTGCGTGCTGCCGGGAACGAAGCCCGAACCCTCGATGCGAATCGGCTGGCCCACGACGGAAAACGCCGGGGTGGTGGTGAGCGCACCGGTCGCCACCGGGATGCGCGGCTGCGCCAGCGATTGGCTGCCGGGCGGCGGCGGCAGCACGGCCGGCCCGTCGGTGACAGTGAAGGTGCGCACGAACTGCGGCCGATCCGGTGCCGGCGACTGCTGCATGTTGCGGTACGGAAAAGTGAAGTCACCATGCAGCACTTCGAGCACGTGCGCCCCAGGACGGCACGCGGCCGCGCAACCTGCTCTGGCACGGCCAGGCCTTCGACATCGCCTTGGCCGTGGTGGCCGAGCTGCGCGCGATCGCCGAGCGCCACCAGGCCACCTGCGCGCAGGTGGCGCTGGCCTGGCTGCTGCACCAGCCGGGCGTGACCTGCGTGCTGGCCGGGGCCAAGCGCCCGCAGCAGGTGGTCGACAACGCCCGCGCCGGCAGCCTGCGCCTGGCGGACGCCGAAGTGGCCGCGCTGAGCGCCGCCGGCGAGCCGCTGCGGGCGATGACGGCCGCCGAGCCGAAGATGTGGTTCACCGGGCAGGCGGGGGCTTACGACGTGAGGTAGCGACAGTCGCTGAGGGCGACAACTTCGCGACAGCATACCGTACGCATTTCGTGCGAATCTGAGATCATAATGGTCGCGGGCTGGGTGCTTCCAGCCGGTGATATCATCCCGATATGCAGATTGTAAACGTCTTCCGTTGCTGCATACTGTCGTGGGACTTCTTGCCGGTCGTCCTCCCGGCGTTCCTCATCGCCGGGGCGGTGCCCGTGTTCGTCTCCACGCAGCATGTGCTGCGCTTCCTGGGCCACCGCGCCAAGCCGGTGGTCGCCTATACGGTGACCTCCCTGTCCGGCTTTGTGCTGTCCGCCTGCTCGTGCAACATCGTGCCGATGGGCAACAGCATCTACCGGCGCGGTGCGGGCATCGGGCCGGCCTTCGCCTTCCTCTATGCCGCGCCGGCGGTCAACTTCGTCTC